>MESS01000070.1:2593-12234 GCA_001771055.1 Caldithrix sp. RBG_13_44_9 | reverse complement strand
GCATTCACAGGTCATCTCGATGTTGAATAGCTAAAACCATTCTTTTTTATTTTACCGGATGTGAGGACTGGAAACGGGGAAAATTCCGGATTCCCAGTAATTCACTCAGGATAACTGGAATTTCAGTGTTGTCTTTAATCCCGGAGAAAAGTTCCGCTTTAGGACCAGAAACGAATAAGGGAACCATAGTACCGGTGTGTCCTTTAAGGTGCCAGGCAATTTGAAGATCTTTTCCATCATTATGACCATCTTCAATCAATAAGCCACCGGTCTCATGATCAGCAGTAACAATGACCAGGGTTTTTTCATTTTCAGCAGAGTACTGCAGACCAACCGCCACGGCATCATCAAAGGCTTTCATCTCCCGCCATAAATCTGGAAAACTATTATCATGTCCTGCCCAATCAATTTGACTGCCTTCAACCATCAAAAAAAAGCCCTTCTTATTTTGACTCAATACTTTTAAAGCGGCCTCAGTCATATCTTTCAATGACGGTTCTGATGAATCTCCCTGTAATCCCTCCAAAGCAAATATTCCAAGAACCGGACCTTTTCCAATTTTTTGAAGCTCTTCTTTATTTTGCACAATCGAATATCCTTTTTCTACTGCTAATTGTCGCAAATCTATCTGGTCTGATCTTTTACTACCTGAAAGCTCTTGGGGAAGAAAAAAACTTTTACCTCCGCCTAAAAGCAAACTGATCTGGGCATCTATCAACTGGGAAGCAACCTCAGATTGAGATCTACGGGACGAAACATGGGCAGCAAAACTGGCCGGTGTAGCATGGGTGATGGAGGAGGTTGAGATCAGACCGATAGAAAGACCCTTATCACGGGCAGCTTCGAGAATAGTAACAACTGCTACCGAATCGCGGTTCATACCAATCATTCCATTTTTTGTTTTGTAACCACTCGCCAGAGCTGTAGCACCAGCTGCTGAATCAGTTATCAATCGATCAACCGAGTGAGTAGTAATTAATCCGGTGATCGGCATCTTCTCCATCTCAAAACGTCCATCCGCCCCCATCAAATAAATCCTGGAGGAGGTGATCTGAGTTATTCCCATACCATCACCGATATAAAGAATGACGTTTTTTACAGTCGTTCCTGCGTTCACCAGCAGTGGACATATTGAAATCCAGATGATTAGTACTATCAATCTCATTGAGTATTTCATCCTCTTCGAAACATTCTGCATTTTTTGTTTCCGAATTATTTTAAATTGCAAATCTAAATAATTTTGTCTGACAAGCAGAGGTGAAATATTTTTTGCTGGGAATTAAAACTGACAGATTTAAAAGGGTCATACTAAACAACAAAGCATTTTAAAAAAAAGAATTCATAGAATATATTGCCGGTATGATTGCTCAAAAGCATCAAGAAATCGAATCCAAGCTTATAATCACTGCCCAAGATCCCGCTGCTATCCTCCAGCAAATCGCCCGGAAATCGGCCCTATTAAAATACCAGCTTATCAAATGCGGGAGGATCAATCTGCGGGATATTTATCTGGATACTCCTGATTTCCAATTGAAACAGCAGCGGCTGGCCTTGCGCCTGAGAAAATCGAATAACCGATATTACCTTACCCTAAAAGGAAAAAGCAAGCTTACTTCCTGGGGAGGAGTGGAACGACTAGAGATTGAACTGCCCTGGTCAGGCAAATCCTACCGACAAATCATTGAAATCCTGAAAGAGAATGATATTCTTATTGACAGTTCCCAAGAAAATCCCTCGACAGCATCTCCGATAGACATTTTGAAAAATCCGGCTTTTACCATTATCCAGGACCGGGAGACCAGAAGATTGATACGGAAGGTCGTATCTGTCCATCGGCAGCGAAAAGAATTAGCCGAGTTGGCTCTTGATACAGTTACCTTTCATCTGGTTGACCAAACTGTTTTACACACTGAAATTGAACTGGAAGCCAAAGTTAGGGATGGTCTGGATACCGTGAGAGAGCTGACTGAATACTTAGTGCAGAAATATCCCGAAAACCTGAGGAGTTGGCCTATCAGTAAGCTGAGCACCGGGAAGCTGATTGAACAGTTGCATCAGGAAGAGAACATTCAGAACTTTCTCAACCGCCAGAATTACCTGCTTCCGTTAGCTTTTAAACGAATTGCAAAAAAAATAGATAGTATCAGGGAATAAAAAATACCTCATCCACAAAATTTTCAAGAAGATGAAAACAAATTATTCCAAACCGCAGGTGATAAAAAACCTCAAGGTGATCCCGGGAGTGGGAGATAAAACTGCCGGGGATTTATGGACATTGGGAATCCGGCAGGTGTCCGATCTGCAGGGAAAAGATCCGGAGCTGCTCTATCATAGACTGTGTCATGAGGCTGGTTATCAGATTGACCGCTGCATGCTATATGTATTGCGTTGTGCGGTCTATTATGCCTCAAACCCGGTACATGATCCAAATTTATTGAAGTGGTGGAATTGGAAAGATCACTCAGACCAGGCTAAACCAAAATGAGCCAGATGCTGAAACGAATATCTCTTCCCAAAGATTATCTGATTTTAATTTTACTGGCCGGCTTGAAATTCTTTATTCATCTGCTGGCTATCAACAATTATGGTTTCCATCGCGATGAGTTTTTGTATATCGCCCAGGGAGAACATCTGGCCTGGGGATATTTAGAAGTTCCACCTTTTATTGCGGTGGTAGCTAAATTTTCGAGAATTCTATTCGGAGATGCTTTGTGGGGATTCCGGCTATTCCCGGTGCTGGCCGGAACTGCCATGGTCATTATCACCGGCCTGATGGCCCGCGAATTGGGCGGACGTCGTTGGGCTATAATCCTGGCAGCCATCTGTCTGATTTTTGCGCCGGCCTTCCTGGGAAGCAATTTCATGCTGCAGCCGGTGGCTTTCGATCAACTTTTCTGGACCCTGGTATTATTCTACCTGATAAAAATTCTGAAAAATGATGTACCTAAATACTGGATTCTGCTGGGTTTTATCTGTGGAATCGGTTTATTGAATAAGTACACTATGCTGCTCCTGGGTCTTGGCATTTTCCTGGGAATCCTGATCAGTGCACAGAGAAAATTATTTTCCGGAAAATGGCCCTGGCTGGCTGCTGCCCTGGCCTTCCTCATTTTTCTACCCAATCTTCTCTGGCAGATCCAACACCATTGGCCTTTCTTTGACCACATGGAGGCATTAAGAAAAACCCAATTAGTCAATGTTCAATCTTTCAGTTTTATCCTGCAGCAAATCTTGTTCAATTTCTGGGCATTTCCGGTAGCACTTCTGGGTTGGTTTTTCCTGATGTTTTCCAAACCAGCTGAGCTTTTTCGTTCCCTGGGCTGGATGGTGGTTATCGTCTTTTTGGTTATCTTCGCTCTGAGCGGGAAGGCATACTACCTGCTACCAATTTATCCAGCACTGTTTGCGGCCGGCGCAGTGGGTCTGGAAAATTATTTCGCAAAGCAGCGAAAAATGTGGATAATGCTTATCATATCCGTTTTTATTGCCCTGGGAAATCTAGTCATCATTCCCTACGCCATTCCCATTCTGCCGGTAGAGGATTTTAAAAGTTATGCCAACTTTATGAAAGAGAAATTGGACTTAACTGAACCGCTGCGCTGGGAAGACGGCCGTCTATACGACAACCGGCAGGATTATGCTGACATGTTTGGCTGGGAAGAACAGACCCAGGAGGTGGCTCGGGTATTTCATTCGCTTTCGCCAACTGAGAAACAGAATTGTGTTATTCTGGCTTCAAATTATGGCTTTGCCGGGGCACTTGATTTTTATCGTGAGAAATACCAACTGCCGGAGGTGATCAGCTTCGTGGGCAGTTATTTCCTGTGGGGACCCGGCCAGAGAGAGCCGGCAATCTACATTATGATAGGTTTATCACCTGAAGAAATCCGACCCTACTTTGATGAGATCCAGCTGGTAAAATTCTTCACTCATCCCCTGGCCCGGGAAAATAATATTCCACTGCTTCTATGCCGCTCTCCCCGGGTATCACTCACTCAACTCTGGCCGGAACTGGCCAAATATCGATATTGAATTTTAAAGTAATTCTGAAAATTAGCCTTGATAACCATTCCGAGCCGGCCTTAGTAACAGAAGGAATCTGATAACGCTAATGATAAAAGTTTGCTTCGTCATTTCATTCCTCGCAAAGACTTCAGAGAATTATTCAGAATTTTCTGCTACCAAATGGTTACCGCATTAAAATAATTTTCTTCACTGCCGCCCAGTTTGCCGCAGACAACTTAAGTAAATAGACTCCCGAAGCCGCCGGTTGGCCATTGGCAGCATCTCCCTGCCAGGAAATCTTATGACGTCCGGCCGATTGGGTACCATTTTCCAATTCTTTTACCCGCTGCCCCAACAAGTCATATACTTCAGCTTTTACGTTTCCCGTTTGGGGCAAAACATATTCAACTGAAATTGTGGGATTAAAAGGATTGGGATACGGCTCGAATAAAATAAAACTATTTGGCAAAGATTCTTCAGTTATTCCCGTTGCAACACTGTCAATAACTGCCAGGACTGCCAGACTGCCTATAGCCAATTGGGCATTGCTCAGGAAATAGCTTTGTCTTAAGGTTGATAATACATCGTTGACTGTATGATAATGGGGAGTAAAATCCTGGAAATCCTCAATCATCAAAATAGCAGGATAACCATAATTCCAGAAGGAAGCGTGATCACTGGCTCCAGTGCTTCCGCTGGTAATATATTCCGGCGTGAGTGAGAGTCCCCAATTGATAATATTGCCACGCACAAAATTTCCGATTTCCTGCGAACTGGGCATGGAGCCGGCATGAATTTCCATCCGGGTGTCGTTATTTCCATCATAACCGATCATATCCAGATTGATCACACCCAGGATCTGATCACCGTTGGCAGAAGCCTGGGCCGCATAATGGGCACTACCCACCAGACCCTGTTCCTCTCCAGCGAAAAGAACAAAACGGATCGATTTCTGAAAATCATATTCAGCCAACACCCGCGCCGCCTCAAGGACAGTGACGGTGCCGCTGGCATTATCATCCGCTCCGGGAGCAATGGGCCCGGACGGCATATCATCATAGTGAGCACATATGATATAATACTGATCGGGAGCCACCGTTCCTACTTTGGTAGCCACTACATTATTCAGGGTCGCATCGGGCAAATATTGCAGCTGTGACTGCCAGGCGGTCCCAAAACCCTGATTCCTGGCTATTAATCCATCACCGGATACCCAGATGGTCTGGGCATCTACAAAATCCACTCCATAGGCATCACTCTGCAAAATATTAGACTCGGTTGTCCAGCTGCTGCCGCCATTAATGGTCTTGAGACATGATCCACTCCAACCGACAATGATACCATTTTGTGAATCGATGAAATCAATATCGTAGAAATAATTATTAATTGGTACCGACACGGCATTCCAGTTGGATCCACCATTCACCGTCCTGCGAACCTGGCCATCCCATCCGACCACAAAACCGGTATCGGGATTTAAAAAATATACTCCATACAAGCGGCTGCTGGTACCAGAAGCCTGGGTCTGCCAGGATTCACCACTATCAATCGAATGGATAATGGTCCCATTCCTTCCTACTGCCCAGCCTTCCAGATCGTCGATGAAGAAGATATCATACAACCGGTTGCTGGTAGGGGTATTTTTCAATTGCCAGCCATTTCCGCCGGTGGTGGTCTTCATAATATTTCCCAGATCACCGGCAATCCATCCCAGGCTGGCATTTCTGAAAAAGATTCCGAAATTATAAGAGATCACCGCCGGAGTCTGCTGCTGCCAGAGTTGACCGGCGTTGGTGGTGAACAGGATCTTTCCGTTATCACCAACCACAAAGGCAGAAGAACCGCTTAGCGGAAATACTGACCATAATTCTGATCCACCTGTTCCCTGGTGTTGGATCTCCCAGCTCAGTCCGGCATCATAGGTTCCATAGATACGGTCTGCGGTTATTACCCAGCCAGTATCAGCCTGACCTGGGGCAAATTGAATATCATTCAATACAATACCGCCGCCAAAGGGATCCAGTTCTACGGTATAACCCATCTGTTCCAAACGTTCCTTCATATAATTTTGGGCTTTGAAGATCTGCGGATTTTCTGAATGACGGGATAAAATACTGTCCAGATTCCCATACAATAAGAAAGGTTCAACACCACTTAAATGCCTTTCGTATTCATAGATCTGTTCGATACTGACCGAATCCAGAATGGATTGAATAATAGCAGCCTGGGAAGCACTGATTTCAGGTTTAGGAATTTGATACTCCAGCGGACGTTTCTGAGAACGGTGAAAATTGATCCGCTGAGCTTGTTGTCCGGCCGGTAGATCCTCAACAAAACGATGCCCACGGACTCTCACCAGCGCCCGATAATCATCACTCCATAAAATATTAAAATTATCCGAACTTGAAACCTGATTCTGCCAATTACCTGCGCGATAGAGGGAATGGATCCAATAGAATGTTCTACCTTCCACATCAGCATCGAGCAGATCGAAAGTAAATTCCCTATTTCCCCAGGCCGCCAGGTACGGTACCAGCAGGAAAACCGATCCGTCGTATTCTTCACTCCAGAGATAATCTGATCTCCCAAGATGATCAAATTGATCCTGGCCAATTCTAATAAGCGATTGAGCAGAGACCGACAGCGGTAAACTAACCAGACTGATGAACAATAAAATCCTCCAGATACGGGCAGAATTTTTCATGATTTACCTTTCCTAATAAAGCATATTAGATTTATGATTTTAGATTTAAGATTCGAATCAATGATTTAGATATCAGCAAATTAAAATTTTTTTTTATTGGTGTTCTGCTGATCCTGAAATTCCGCATCCCTTATAATCGATTCAATATCCAAATAAATAACTCACAACTTTAAACTATCACCTATGACCTATAAACTGTAATCTATCAACTATAAATTATCAATTATTTTTACCTTTGATCTGCAAAACCGGCACTGGTTTTGTCAAGCGGTATACTGGGTATTCTGAATTTTCTTTTAAATATTCCAGCAGGCGTTCTTTTTGACCGCTGCTTTCAGTGCACAGGCTGAAACTGGATTGCGGTTCCAGCAGCAGCGAAATGAGATTGCCAGCCGGTTGAGACACATAGATAACCATGCTGCCTGCGGGAAATTCCTTTTGCCGGGATTTCAACTCCATATCCAGATATGGCACTTCCAATTCTTCTTCGATAAAAGTAGTAACATGCCGCAGAAAGTATATTTCCACATCCAGCAGGCTCTTTTCCGGCAGGGGATTCATTTCAATGCGATGCCTGGATAATATTTCAATCAGCTTCTTTTCGCCTGCCGGGATGATATAAGCCAGCGGTCGTGAGATACTTTTACGGGCCAGCACCGTGGGATGGAAATTCTCCATCACCCGGTTTTCCTGCTGCCAGCTGGACAAATTGAAAACCGGGAATTCTACCTTAGCCTGGGTAGAATCTGGATAATACTCCATCTGCAGATAAATCCGATCGGTCGATTTTTCGGCAGAGAGCAGCTCCTGCCGGGCAGTGGAGACCATTTCCAAAATTTCGCTCGAGTTTTCGGCTACCGTCTGCAGAAAAGCAGTGATGGTTGCAAGTTGTCCATAAGTACGAGATTCAATATGATTGATCACATCAGAATACTGTTTACCTTCCAGAATGAAGGAAAGAGTGTTAAAAATTCCCAGGCTCTGACGTCCATCACTGATGGCGGTGGTGCTGTAGCGCAGCCGGGAATTCTCAAAAGGTGTTCCTACAATGTATTCATGAAAACTGAAACCAGCGGCCTTCACTTTCATCCCCATCGCTGGTAAAAAAGATTTACGGCTGAATTCACGAATGACCGGTGAAATGTTCATATTGCTGAGTGCACCCAGCTGCTCATCGGCATATTTGATAAATCCGTTGGCTAACCAGCGGTCTGATATCGCGGTATATTCATGCACATCTAGGGTGACTTCGGGCATCCATTTCAGGAAAAGTTGATGCAGGGCCTGAGTTTCAGGTTCAGTAAGAATGATGTGATTGCGATTTAAGTCTATATCCCTGGCATTACGGCGTTGATTTTTCTCCGCCCCGTCCGGATTCAGCTGCGGAGTCAGGATTAGGTCCATTGATTTCAGAAGATTTTTTTTCTCATTCATCAACTCCCGGGCCAGAATCAGGGCAGCTTCTTTTCCGGAAGGTTCATCTCCATGCTGCTGGCAGAACACCAGTACCAGTGGTTTAATAACGCGCTGATTGCCAAAGGTTTTGTCACTGGAAAAAAATAAGGCCGGAATGTCCCGTCCTTCCAGCGTCTGACCAATTATTTCCAGCTTGATCATTTTATATTTGGAGGTTAATTCACTAAGATACAGCATCAGATTACCATAACTGGACAGCCTGGAAAATCCGCTTTTCTCTAACGGTGATATCAGACTGCCCTGGGAAATAAGTTCTGGTAACAAGAGAAAGGTAAAAAATATAAATATCCATTTTTTCATTGGACCTCCAAAAAGCAATCCGTTTAATACCACTAAAGTAAGAGCAGGCAGGTAATTTTTCAATCGATTTATAAATTAACAGTCTCAATTCAAAATTGCTCTGGAGTAATTAGTGCTGTAATATCTAACCTGACTTTAAATGAATGGATGTTTAAGTTGAGATGCCATAAGAATCATAGTTACAAGAACCTGCCGCCTGATAATCAGGAAATAAATCTATACTTCTTTATTTAATCGAGCAGTATTAAATTCAACACCTTTATATAGCCGGTTCATCTGTCGCGATAAGATCTAATAAAGAATAATCTATTAAGAATAAACCATTTATTTACATAGCTCTAGATAAGGATTAACATTCATGCCCTGGTTTCTCAGAATGCAATTGATCATTTTTCCGTTGATATTATTGGTGCAGATCTATATCAGCACCGGATTACACTATTCAGTAAAAAGGCTTTTTCCCGCCCAAAAAAGAATCGCAAAGAACATTTTATTTCCCACTCTGGTCTTCTTCAACCTCTTTCCCCTGTTAATAATATTTCTGAAATTGATCAACCGGATACCAGAGTTGTTCATCCTTAATAATCAGCTGCAGGTGCTGGATTTCATCCTGCTTTTTCCATACTGGTGGGGACTTATCGCGGCGGTAGAGATCTTGCCTTACTTTGTGGAAGTTGACCTGTTGCTGCTAGCTGCGGTTCTGACTCGCTGGAAGAAAAAAGAGTTGCTGCAAAAATTTTTAGCCTGGGCTAAAATAGTGATCACGGTGGTTTTAATGGTGTATACCGGAATCCGGATTTATTATGATACCAATCATGTGCGACTGACGCAACATAAGGTTCAGATAAAAAACCTGTCTGAATCTTTAAATGGACTGAAAATAACCTTGCTGGGAGATGTTCAGGTAGACCGCTATACTCAATCCGCAAAAATTGAACAGCTGGAGAAAAAACTCAAACAGGCCGGATCAGATTTTCTGCTATTCTCGGGGGATCTGGTGACCAGCGGGCAATATTTCATTGAGCAGGGAGTGGAATTGTTATGTGATCAATCCGCCGTTGGCGGCAAGTTTGCCTGCATGGGAGATCACGATCACTGGGCCAATCCGGAAAAAATTTCCACCGGCTTGAAAAATTGCGGCTGGAATTTTTTAGAA
>MESS01000070.1:0-2572 GCA_001771055.1 Caldithrix sp. RBG_13_44_9 | reverse complement strand
TATAAGGGAAAGCAGATTCTATTTACCGGGATCACCCACATTTACAGCCAACAGATATCAGCTCAGCACCTGGCATCGATTCTGGAGAGTGCCCCAGAGGCCGATCTAAAAGTCTTACTGGTGCATCAGCCGGCACCAATCATTGTTGAAGTGGCCGAAAAATATGGTTATCAGCTGGTGCTGGGCGGACATACCCATGGTGGTCAGATCCGGTTCCAGCCGCTAGGATTTACTCTAACTGCCAGCATGTTTGAAACGCCCTATTACAGCGGACTTTATCAGGCAGGGAACACCACTGTGGTTGTAACCAATGGTATCGGTCTAACACTGGCGCCGGTCCGCTATCACGCTGGGGCAGAGATTAATGTTATTACTTTTAGTACTGAATGATTCTTTTGGGGAGAAGGAGAGAAACTATTTCAGGTTAATTTTAAATCTGCAGTATGTCGGTAGTGGTGGTGTTTTTAGGATTACTATCTTACGGACAATCAGACAACGGGGTAGGAATATTATTAATCATTCTAATCATATGTGGATTTTCTTTCCTCTGATTTAACCGTTATATAGAGGCGTGTTTAAAGAATTTTTAATGTATTCAATTTATTGTTGCGAAATATGATTTTTGTCACTAAATTTTCGAAGTCAAAACATATAATTCAATAAAATTGAGAAGCGGAGGTGTTATGGGTACCATAGGAAAAATCGTTTTCCGTGGTTACGCCAAAAAAGAAAACCAGCGGTGGGTAGCTATATGTATTGATTTAAATATTGCTGCCCAGGGTGAAACCTCAAAAGAAGCGATAAAAACTTGCTATGAATTGATCGAGGAATATCTGGAATTCGTTTGCCATGAGTATCCCAATCAACTACACAAATACATTCCCCGGCCAGCACCACAGGAATTTATTGATGAATATAACTCGCTGATGCGGCCAGTATTAAAAAACCAGCCGAGAAAATTCCCTCAAAAAATCTGGAGTTACGAGCCGGACAATATGGCATTCTGCGGAGCCTGATATGTCAGGCAGGGCTACTATTGATCTGAAAGTGGTTCGGAAAAAATTACGAAAATTAGGTTTTGAGGAGTTTAAGGGAGCCAAACATGAGAAATGGAAACATCCTGATGGCCGGATTGTAATGTTATCGAGAGGGAATCAGGATGTGGGTCCTACCCTGCTAAAATCGATATGTTCACAAGCCATTATTGACGTTCATACCTTTTTGAAAACATAAATTCCTTCTGAGTTATTCTTAATGCAGGAAAAATAGTGATTAAGAAAATTGCTGGACACTTGATTTCCATGTAGAGTGAAGTGGATGGTTATCTTAAAGATTTAGATGATACATGAAACGGTAAGGAAACCCAAATGAACATAAGTAAATATTAAATCTTTTTAATAATTCTGCTGACTACCACTATTTCATTTTGTCAAAAATCCGAAATTGTCGCGGATGATATTAGCAATACTGGTCTTGAAAAGTCAGTTTATAAAAAGCTTAGAATCTGGTTGAAGATTTATATGAAGAAACACCAAATGTCGGTTTAACTCGAAAACAAATACAAACAAAATGCGAGCTTCGTTTTAGACAGATGGGAATTATTCCTGATGAAAATAACAAGTCTTCTGAGTATTTGTATGTGAATATAAATGTGGTGAAGTCGGCATTTAATATTTTATTCGTATTTAATCGGCTGGTTTACCTTGAAAGTGGGGGAAAGATTTACCACACTCCTGGATTTACTTGGTACACAGGTAGATCAGGTACACATGCGGGTGATTATAACTACATAATGCAATCACTTGAAGAAATGCTAGAAGAATTTCTTAATGAATATTTAAAAGTAAATCAGAAATAAAAAAAATGTTTACGGAGTTAAATAGCAGTGGAATCAGAAAAACAATTTTAGAAGCGGTTATCGAACCATCGTTATGATGGCAGGTGCATTCCCTTGCAGTCTGAATCCCCGATAATCGCTTTTGATTTGTTATCATTATTATAGGAGCTAATAATGTCAAGATACTTTTTAACTTTATTTATATGCTTACTTGGGCTCTCATGTGCGACAAGATCAAGAATCTAAGTCTTTATCTTTTAATGATGATAAATTTTCCTTTGTATTTAAACCAGTCTACAATGGAATATTTTTTAGAATTTCGAATCTTACCAGTACATCAGGAATTATAACATGGGACAGAAGTTATTTTATCGATCCGAGCAATAATGCTTCAAAATTATTAAATACGGATATTTTGTATGAAGAGGATAAAACATTTGAAAAAGCAAAATATGAATCTGTCCTGCCTCCGGGTGCAAATTTTATACGATTTACCACATCCTCCCTGAATCTAAAAAAATTTACACAATTGAGTGAAAATCAAAGAATTAAATTTTTAAATATAAATAACATTGATGCGATAGATATTAATAGCATCACAGAATATCAAGAATTTTACGAATTTGAGCGATATTGGTATGATATCGGAATGGCTTTTAAGGATGAACTGCCAACCAAATTAGATGAATTAAGAAATTATGTTGTAAACAATAATAATATGGGTTTAGGTTTTGG
>MESS01000069.1:9808-10882 GCA_001771055.1 Caldithrix sp. RBG_13_44_9 | reverse complement strand
TCTTTGGGAGAGAAGGAGGAATAATTCTTATCGATGTATTTTTTTTGTTCGGCAGATAGAGACATTTTTTTTCATGAATGCCCATCGTTAGCACGATGAGGAAATGTTTTTAAACAATTATCCTTCACAGCGAAGGAGGAAATTAGGGTCAATATAATTATCTTTTTACTATGCAGATAATTGCAAAACAAGAAAGACTTTTTTTGTACCCTATCCCTTGTTCCCTTCCCCTGTCCGGTGGCCAGACGGGCCTGCCAGCAGGGGAAGGGCGAGGGTTAGGGTATTTTACAGTCTAATCATTAATCACCTATCGGTTGTCACTAATTAGAAACTTCTGAAAAACACTCTTTACTATGTCTTTGCGAGGAATGAAATGACGAAGCAATCTCTTGTTATTATTGACATTCTAAGATTCCTTCGCTTCGCTCGGAATGACTATGATGGGCATTTTTCAGAAGTTTCTAATTAATTGATTATGTCTTTGAAGAACTTATTTTTTTGCAGTTCCTCAGACTATGTCTTCGATATAATCCTAAAAATAAATAATAAACCGCCTTTGCATCACTACATTAAAAGAAGCGGAGATCCTAAATGGTTATTAAGATCTCCGCCTCAGGAAAACCAACTACCTCATGCTACATTAGGATAATTACTTCATCAATACCATTTTCATGGTCTTTTCATAGTTCTCGGCATTCAGGCGGTAGAAGTAGATACCGCTGCTCACCGGAGTACCTTTACTGTCAATTCCGTTCCAGTTCACGATATGCTGACCTTCGCGTTGTTTGCTGTCGATTAGAGTAGTGACCTTTTGTCCCAGAGCGTTGTAAATTTCCAGTTTTACATCCATGACTTTGGGAAGTACGAAACGGATCGAGGTGACCGGGTTGAACGGGTTCGGATAGTTGTGATCCAGCCGCGGAGTCTTGGCAATCTGTACCGGGCCATTGTCATCAATTCCTACAATACCCAAGTCATAATTCCATCTCCAGTAGAAATTGGGATTGATGGATCCAAACTGGGAGAAGATGGTTACCTCTTCCGGAGTCGGATTACCCGGATCAACCAGGACAA
>MESS01000069.1:8790-9785 GCA_001771055.1 Caldithrix sp. RBG_13_44_9 | reverse complement strand
AATCCCGCACCACCGGCTTCATTGTCACCACCATTAATTCCGAACTTGAAAATCTGTCCGTAGACATCATTGCTGTCCGGACCGGAATAGAACCAGGTGGTGGTGTAGACGGAGTCTCCGGCAGTCACATCGCCCTGGGTACCGTCATCAGCCATATTCTTGCCAGGGGTATTGCGCAGAGCAGAACCCCAGGTGGTCCAGCCATCTACTGCCAGTCCATTGATACAAACGCCCCAGGTGAAGATCGAATCCAGCTGTGCTGGGCCGATATCAATATCTCCCTGAATATCATCCAGAGTATCGCCTTCCAGCAGAACCTGGTAATAAGGCGGACGGAGATCAACTTCCCAGTAAACAGTGACATTCTTCGGCAGGACAGCATTATTCCTGAATTGCGGCTGCCGGTGAGAAGCCACATTACTGGCTGCAGTATCCTGAATTTCGATGGTAGTAGTCGGTGCCGGAGAAGCAATGTCGAGTTTCCGTTTCTCCGGACGGCTGGTGCCAACGGTCGGGTCGTTGAAATCAAAATAATTTTCCCGGATATTGGTGCCATTGAATACTACATAATAATTGTACTGCAATTCACCGCCGGCCTGTACATTATTAACCTCCACGGTGCCGGAATAAATATTGCCGATAAATCCTTCCTTCAGCAATCTCACATTACCAGGAACCGAAGTGCCATTATCGCCAAACTGGGCCAATACCGTGTCACCGGGAGTATAGCCGTTTTCACTGATGGCACGGGTTAGATCGGCCACGAACTTCACAGTAACTGTATCCTGGCCGGCAGCAATATCCGGCGGTTGGTTTTGCCAGAAATTCCAGTAGAGGGTCTGGTCTGCTTTGTCCGGTAGAACGGTAAATGACCTGTTACCACCACCGGGAAGATCTTCCCAGGTAACTCCTGTGGTGGGATCGATCGCATCGGCAATGATAAACTTATACTCAATATTCTGAGCCACACTCACTGAATCATTGGGAATCCTTAC
>MESS01000069.1:8682-8775 GCA_001771055.1 Caldithrix sp. RBG_13_44_9 | reverse complement strand
CATTAACCCTGAACCACACATCCATCGAATCGGTGGCCACATAGGGCAGGTCGTCCTGTCCAGCGCCATTGATCTTGTTGAAGAATTTTACCG
>MESS01000069.1:7489-8659 GCA_001771055.1 Caldithrix sp. RBG_13_44_9 | reverse complement strand
GTGGTCAACTCGCGGTTAGTACTGCCGGTGTTTACATTGGATTCCCAGCCATTTCCAGCACCATCACCCAGTGCATTGGCAAAAAATTTGTAGCTAATGGCAGTATTTGTGGGAAAAGCAAGGGTTACTTCCCACAAATCTCCGCTGGTATTCACCAGCTGGCCACCGGTGTCATTACCCCAGGTCAACGGGGCAGTGCCACCACGCACCTGCACAACTGAGTTCGGACCAATGGTGTCCGGGACAGTGGCGGTGTTTACCCGGAAGGTCACATTGACCGTCTGGGCACTGATTAATCCTATAGCCAGCAACAGAATCATCACTGACCATAGCATGGTAAATCTGTTCATAATTCCTCCAGTGTTTGGTTAGAAATTGTTAATTAGTTTAGAGAGAGAATTTTCTTAATCCTCATTATTTTTAAAATGTAAAGCTGACTCCCCAGGTATGGATTTCTTCCAGTAATCCATAATCATTATAAGCATAATCAATCCCGATCTTCCCTAAACCCGGAACAAAATATTTAAAACCAACCCCGGTTGCCAGTCCTTCTTCGGTATCTTCCCTCATTAAGGACTTATAGCCGGCCCGCAGGAAAAAGATCTCATTCCAATTAAATTCTCCGCCTACATTCAAAACCGTGGAATTATCGCTGGGAATTACTGCATCCACCGCCAGCAACAAGGCGGTTTGCGAGACCTTTACCACATCCATGGAGACACCCACCCGGTAGAATAATGGCAGCGGCCAGCCGGCAGTTTTCTGCTCGGAAGTAATGGTGGGATTGTTTCCCAGATTATTGGGATCCTGGTCATAAGGATGCAGCAGATCCTTCCCCTCCATCCGCATTTCGGTACCAAAGTTGGAAATACTCACTCCCAACCGCATTCCATTAAAACGGGTAATGTACAGTAGTCCGATATCCAGGGCAAAACCGGAGGCGGATTCATTATAGATTTTTTGTCGGATATATTTCACCGATCCTCCCATTGAGAATCGGTCGGTCAAATTACGGGCATAAGCCAGTGCGGCATAGAGATCCTGGGCACTCCAGCGCAATCCATTCCCTTCGGGTTGCTGAACAGTGGTCACATTCTCCTCACCATAATCCAGCACTGCCAGATTGGCACCGAAGGCATTCACTCCATCCAGGTTCAGGATTACCGCGCC
>MESS01000069.1:6999-7267 GCA_001771055.1 Caldithrix sp. RBG_13_44_9 | reverse complement strand
TCCAGCTCATTTTTCGCCAATTCCTGATTGATCTCCGGCACCCCGGTTTGCAGCAGGAAGAGGTCATTGCGATTAAACGGAAATTTTTGGATAATGGTCAAAATTTCGCCTCCCTGGAAAGCATAGCTGTAACCACTGGCTGCCGTCAGAAAGAGCACCCGGGCATAGATAGTAAAATTGCCCTCCAGATCTTTTTCGAAAATATAAATGTTTTCAATCAAATTCGTTGGGAACGAGGGCAGCAAATCCCGGTTGATATCATCATGAA
>MESS01000069.1:6661-6957 GCA_001771055.1 Caldithrix sp. RBG_13_44_9 | reverse complement strand
ATTTCCGCGGACTGGGTGGTACCCCGTAAATATTATGGGTGGTATCAATTATTTCTGAAGAGACACGCAGTTCATAATTGGCAGGATAGACTACCGGACGGATGGTATCAAGCCCCACCACGATCGGTTCAGAGCGCAGAGTAAATCCATAAAGAATATTATCATCATTCCAGCCGGAATCGGTCGAATCTAACTCAGTTCTCCAGATGTTATTAAAATTCAGAGTAATTCCATCAAAGATATCGGTATCGGTAATAGGATCGATCCAGGGACTTCCCTGCATATACGGACTGAAA
>MESS01000069.1:5858-6648 GCA_001771055.1 Caldithrix sp. RBG_13_44_9 | reverse complement strand
AGAGATAGGTGATGTTATACAGGGATTGCGACAGGGCTCCGGAGTAAGCTGCCTGGATGCGTCCTCTTTCCCAGTCAACCAGATAGAGAGAAGTATCCACCAGATTTCCAAAGGGCTCTCGCACAATGACACTATTTTCATCCAGGTACTTGCGGGTAA
The DNA here is from genome assembly GCA_001771055.1 of Caldithrix sp. RBG_13_44_9. Classification (GTDB taxonomy): domain Bacteria; phylum Calditrichota; class Calditrichia; order RBG-13-44-9; family RBG-13-44-9; genus RQOF01. The sequence goes on along the minus strand of MESS01000069.1, from coordinate 6,489 downwards.
GATCAACCGGGAAGGTATCACGTGGTACAAATTCCTCGGTGTATTCGTTAAGATCTTTTACTGCATAGCGGGTGGTCACCGCCTCCAGCTCTATTGGATCTTTTGAATCCAGATTCGGTTCACCCGGAGTTGGTTGACCGTCACCCTCACCATTGTCACTGGTGCCGGGCAAACCATCCGCACCTACATCATTTGCCAAAGTCCAGTTGTCGTTATTATCTATACCATCATTGGAAGTATCCCAGAAATATAGCTGGTACTGATTTCCGGTGAGTGCAGTTTGATCCAGGATCTGATACCTGACCGTCCCAAATCCCTCACCGGCTGTCTGACTCAAGGTATCTTCGATTGCCGGTGATGAATATCCAGCTTTAGCAGCGGTCGGCATAATAACAGCAGTATTCACATCCACTTCCACTTCGCCGGTGCTTGATACCGTAATCTTCTTGGTACACTCATTGGGAAGAATTCCGGTCTCTTCATCTCCTTTATCATATGAGACTACCGCATAATAGTAGGTTCGGCCATTCAGCACATCGGTATCCACATAAGAATGCTGCAAACCAGTCTCATCCCCCCGGAAAAATGCCCAGCCCTGCAGGGTTTGATACAGATCGTAAGGAGCATAATA
>MESS01000069.1:5680-5847 GCA_001771055.1 Caldithrix sp. RBG_13_44_9 | reverse complement strand
TCCCATCCACCAGATCGAACTGGGCAATCGGTTGATAGGCTATCAGGCTACCGGCAGAATTGGTAATGATGCGGGCATCATTAAAATTGGGATCGGTTGCACGGTAAATTTTATACCCTTCAAAGTCGAACTCCCGTAATACCGGGTCGAAGGAATTTTCAGCAGTA
>MESS01000069.1:4371-5559 GCA_001771055.1 Caldithrix sp. RBG_13_44_9 | reverse complement strand
CCATTTCATCCACCGTAAAGGCATAGATCAGCGCCAGCGATAATCTTTCGGTCTGGCCGGGAGTGAGCGGAAAATAACCGGAACCGTAGAGAAAATCTCCATCCTCTCCCGAAATTGGTTTACCATTGACGATGGAGGACGGCACCTCAAAAAATCCCGGTCTCAACCGGCGGCGCAGTTCATCTTCATCGCCCAGCGGGATATCATTAGAAGGAGTAAAATATTGAAAACTGGCCAGTCCAATCTGATCCGATTCGGATTTATCCAGCGCATCAAAATTAGGCTCGCCGGGATCCGGTTGACCATTATTCTCTCCAAAATCTCCGGTGCCTGGTTTCCCATCCTGACCGACATCATCGATCAACACTCCATTTTCATCACGTATCTCTTCACCGGTAATTGGATTTCTGCTCCAGTCTCCATCATTATCTAATCCATCATCCCGCCTCTCATCCACCATTTCATCATTCAGGCCGGTATTGGTAAAATGGTTTACATGCCGGATCGGATTTAAAATATCAAACAATATCTGTCCGGTAGTTGCCCTACGAACCTGCCGGTAATGCAGAAAGTAATTCTCATCAATCAGACCATCCAGATCATTATCCTTGCCATCTAACGCATTAGAATTAATTTCCTCACGGCCGCTCACTATCACTCGGTTTCCCTCTACCACCCGGGTAACGCCTGAGACAATCCGGAAGGTATCGTCTAATGAGACAACGGTGGTTTCAGGAGTAGTGATCGTATGCACCGTTCTGATATAGCGGATAATTTCCTGACCAAAGGGATTGGTAACTGTCACTCGTTCGATGGTAACAAATCTATTCCGGAATCCCTGCTGAGGAATGGGATTATTGGTAAAGGTTTCTTCTACAAAATCGTTTTCAGTAAATAACGGGGCTACCGGTGATAGACCCGGAGATTCCGCATCATTATCATTATCAATCCCGTCAAAGGGATTGCCGGGACTTTCCAAAAAGGCATAACCTACAATTCCCACTGCTCCCTGCCAGAAGGGATTACGCGAATTGTCATTGGGATAATCGCCGGTATAGGTCAGATCTTCATTGACATCAAAAAATGAGTAATCATCATCATATTCCTGTGGACCATCATCGGTACCAGTGACCCCGACATAGGTACCTACCAACATGCCATAGACAGTACGGGGATAGGTGAATTTTC
>MESS01000069.1:4148-4287 GCA_001771055.1 Caldithrix sp. RBG_13_44_9 | reverse complement strand
ATCCCAAGCCATTACGGGTAAGGTTATTGGGATCCGGCCGGAAAGAAATCCCTCCGGCGTTTTCTCCCGGAATGCTGTATTCATTGTCGTTATTGTCATCCATCACAAAATAGGTTTCCAGATCGGCATTAAAGACATC
>MESS01000069.1:3361-4087 GCA_001771055.1 Caldithrix sp. RBG_13_44_9 | reverse complement strand
GGATCCATAATATCCGGCCAGAAGGGAGGCCAGGTGTTCTCATTGCCACTGATGGCCGGACTATTCACGGTCTCGTTAAAATAACCGCTCACCGGTTCAAAGGCCTGCCTTTCTCCGGAATTTGATTCGTCCCGGTTAGTGGCGGGACGGTCGATCGGGCAATCGATCACCCAGAAAAAAGTAGTATCGCGGTTGGTGGCTACTACTTTTCCGGTTACTTCGGCGCCCACCAAAGGACTGACATCACCGATATAACCGTTGGTATCATAGATCCAGGCACCTCGCGGTCCGCGGTTGGAAGGCTGCCCGATCACACCCCAGTTACCGAATACCGTTTTCACCTGGTTACCATTCAGCACACCGCTTCGCCGGAAAGATCTACCGCTGTTCTGTGAAAATCCAGCATCAGCCAGAATTAAACTTACTATAATCAACGTCAATGCAAACTTGAAAGCGGACATTCTTTAAACCTCTATCTATGTTCTTCGATTAAAAGTCAAACATCAATCCAAATTCAATCCGACGGGGTTCGGAATAATGAGTGATATTCAGATACCACTCATCGATGCTATTAACATACTGCTGTGGATTGGTGGCCCGGTTTCTTTCCAGGTCGGTTGTAAAACCGGCGCGACCGGTGTCATCGTATACATTCACTTCGTTCAGAGTATCGAACAGGTTAAAGACCCGCAGGAACAAAGACCATCTTTTTGAAAAAAAGTTGAG
>MESS01000069.1:1685-3317 GCA_001771055.1 Caldithrix sp. RBG_13_44_9 | reverse complement strand
TCTGACTGTTCTCACGGATCGTGGCCACATCGGATCCCTGCCGCGGAGTATATGGCTGGCCGCTCCCCATCTGTCCGATAAAACTGATACCCCAGGTAGGCCGGTTATAACCCACTGTCCCATTAAAGGTATGTCGCTGGTCCCAGCCCAGGGGTGTCAATTGAACTTCAGGCAGGGCACCACCGGCTACTGCATTGCGGGACTGATCGGGATCAGAAGCAGTTCCTTTGGCGATCTGATAAGTATAATCAAGCGAATAATTTAAGCCCATTGAATAACGGTTTTTCAGAGAAATAATAAATCCCTTGATAAATCCAAAATCGCTGTTTACCAGCCGGCTGTAGGTTTCGCCGCTGATCAGCTCAATTTCATCAGCCCGGGTACCAGCCAGATCCCGGATGTCCCGAAAAAACATCGTTCCATCCAGCACCAGGTTTGCTCCTATTTGCTGCTGCAGACCGATTTCGCCGGAGATGGTTTGCTGAGGATCTAAATCCGCATTCCCGATGATACCCAGATTGGTGGAGCCAGACTGGGTGTCCATCTTGAACTGGGGATTGCGATACAACAGTTCAAAATTGGGGATCTGAAAAAAATGTCCGTAGGAAAAGTGGATAATGCCGGTAGCAGTAATGGGAAAGGAAGCTCCTAATCGTGGACTGAATTGAGTCTTATTGCTGGCATTGTTATACCAGTACTGCTGGCGTTCGGCAAAGGTTACCAGCGGCTCATCAGCATCTTGAATTCCGTTACCGTTCAGATCATGGTACCGGTTATTCGGATTCAGGGGAATGTAGATATCCGGATCGGTGGGATCTGCCAGAATTACTCCATCCGGCCGGAAATGATCCACCCGTACGCCGATATTCACAATAATATCGCTGAATTCCATTTTGTCCTGGATATAGGCCGATAATTCCACCGGATTATGCTGATATTGATCATGATAAATTGATCCCACCTCATAGATCAGCGGCTGCATGTACGGTGAATCATTGGCCAGATCAAGTTCATCACCAGCTGCCGGCCGCAGAGTGATATCATCAAAGAACATCGAGTTCCAGCGGAATTCAACACCGGTCTTGATGAGATGCCTTCTATTGATCTGACTGGCTAAATCTAATTTGGCAAGTACAGTTTTGGAGTTACGGATAAAAAATTGATTGTTAGTTCCCCCGGTTTTGAAGCTGAATACCTGTACATTGTCATTGACCAGGGGATGAACATAGTTGGGATCGTTGAAATCATCATAAACCGATTGCTGATAACTTTTATCAAAATACGATACACCCAGATCATAATAAGTGGAGTTGCTGAGGGTATGAGTCAATTTCAGCAGGTGAGTATAGCCGCGGCGGTTACGGTTGAGGTTGCCATCCGGATTCAATTGATAATCCCGGCTGTATTCCTCAAAATCCACATCATCGCGGATAAAATTGTAATTGATTTTGGCCAATGGAGAAAAATAGTAGGTTAATTTTCCCTGCAGATAGAATTTCCGGTTCCAGTTCATGGGGACATACTTGCCATCTCCCTTACCATCAGGATCCCGAAACTCAACAAAATTTCCAGCACTATCCACATAGGCGATATTCTGCGGATTATAAACCCGCTGGCCATACTGCCAGCCGC
>MESS01000069.1:1500-1614 GCA_001771055.1 Caldithrix sp. RBG_13_44_9 | reverse complement strand
TCAAAATTGCGGATGTTGGTTGGATTGTAATTATTTGCATTCAGGTAGATTTCATCACCGGATAATAAGGGAGATCGGGTCCCGGTCTCTACATTTTTGTAATATTGGTCTCGG
>MESS01000069.1:1329-1490 GCA_001771055.1 Caldithrix sp. RBG_13_44_9 | reverse complement strand
GGGTGCTGTAATAATCACCAAAGTAAACGGTGAAATTCGCCCCAAATTTTTCCCGCGGCTCTTTGGTGGTGATATTGACAATACCGGACATGGCCTGACCATACTCGGCATTAAATGCGCCACTGATAAACTGCAGCTCTTCGACCATGTCTTTATTCACT
>MESS01000069.1:285-1295 GCA_001771055.1 Caldithrix sp. RBG_13_44_9 | reverse complement strand
TCGGAACCCCGTCAATCCAATAGGCAATTTCACCTTTCCGACCGCCGCGCACGTGTCCGTCAAGATAGCCAGCCTGTAATTCCAGGGCTTCGCTGATCTCGGTAATGGGAAGCGCTTTGATCTGCTGGGCATCCACCTTGGCCGTGGAAGCGGTCAAATCTTTGGTAACCAGCTCCCTTTCAGCGACCACCGTCACTGTTTCACCTAATTCCAGACTGGTTTCCTGCATGGTGAATTTAACATCGGTAGTCAGATCGACATTCACATCCACTTGTTCCAGCCGCACTTCAGCATAACCGATGTACTGGGCGATCAGGGTGTAATCACCAGGTGGAATATTCAGGATGATAAAGGTTCCATCAATATCGGTGCTGGCACCGAAAGTACTGCCTTCAACAACAATATTGACTCCGATAAGCGGATCACCGGTGGTCTTATCATTAACAATCCCGGCAATTTTACCGGTTGATCCGGCAAAGATAAATTGAGTGAATGAAAGAATAATGAGCAAGATCCCCAAAATTCTTAATACGAGCATAAATGCCTCCAGAGGATGGATTGAATTTTATCCCTTTCAACCAAAATTTCCGACTCCAGTACGGCTAAAATTACTCTCGCCACTATATAATTAGTGACTAATATAATTATTTTTTTAAATCAATCAAGTGTTATTTAATATTCATTTTTTCTCGATCACGATATAAAAAACAACCTCAAAAAAGTACCTTGTGAAATTTGGGCTCTGGTAAAAAATTGGTTCGTCTGAACACTGAAAACTGGGCAAATCGAGAATAAAATATTTTTTTTGCAATTCTATTATGGCTCATTTATATTTAGTCCAGCCCAGATAAAAGACACTTCAAAAGGAGTGAATAATGAATGGCAAATTGGTAGCTATCCTACTTAACCTGATTTTATTGCAGGTTGCTTTCTCCCAAATTTCCGAAAATATGGACATCTTCGTCACCGCCGGGACTTCCCTGCCAGTCGAATCCAGTATTGGAGAATCC
>MESS01000069.1:0-126 GCA_001771055.1 Caldithrix sp. RBG_13_44_9 | reverse complement strand
GCCGATTTTAATTATAACCATTTTGAATTTGATAAGAACAGTCTGCAGCAGGATATTTCCGGTGCCTTTGAAAATCCGGCGGTGATTGGAGTGCCCTTCAACGAACAGGGTTTGGACATCTATCAG
>MESS01000068.1 GCA_001771055.1 Caldithrix sp. RBG_13_44_9 | reverse complement strand
TCAACATTCTCCAAATGAGGCCCCAATTTTCGTAACTATACAAAATGGCAGATATGAGAGTCAGAACTGTTACAGAGAGCATTGCCAGACCAAGGAGATCAAAATAGCTGGCATGGTAGACTATGCCCCCCTCTCCATGAAAATTCAGCCAGTTCAGATATCCCAGAATAGCCAAAATGATAGCCATCTGACTAAAGGTTTTCCATTTTGCGAGTAAACTGGTAACAATTGGTTTTCCTTTATTAATGGCATAAATTCTAATAATTGTAACTAAAATATCCCTTCCCACAATAATCCCGACCATCCACCCCTTCACATAATCCATTACCGCAAAAACGATCAAGGCAGAAGAAACCAGAAATTTATCAGCCAGAGGATCCATGAACTGACCCCAGCGGGTAATGACTCCGAATCTTCTGGCGTACCATCCATCATACCAATCTGTTAGAGCAGCCAGGATGAATACAATGGAGGCTATCAACTGATGAGACGGTTTTGCTTGTATGAAATAATAAAGAAACACAAGGGTCAGGAGAATTCTGAGCAGAGTTAATTGATTTGGAATGGTAAGTCTCATTATTAAAAAAGTATCTATTAGTTGATTTTAAATTTATGTATCAGCATGGATATGAAACAAATACATTTCCATTTTTACAAATCCGTGACTGTCCGCTTAATGTAAAGGTTATCCTGCATTCTGGCATGCATTTCACATTACCAGATTATTAATTTTGACCGAGGCGAATTCAAATAATTCCTAAAAAGATGAATAGCTTGTCCTATATTAACCAAGCAAAGTACGCAATAGTTTTATTATAATTATGATATATCATGGAATATTGAAAGATGACAAAATATTTATAACCCATCAAATTAGGTTTTTTATCTAATACAGACTTTTTAAATGATTAAAAATTTCTAATTAATTCAACGAAATCAAAAAGCTTTGGCTCTTATCATTGGATAATGTAATTTACGCTTTGAAAAACTTTTTTGAGAGTAATCCATGGTTGAAAATAATAGTATCATCCAAGCTTTGCAGGAGACAGCAATCTTAATGGAAATAAAAGGTGAGAATCCCTTTAAAATCCGGGCCTATGCTAATGCTGCCAGGATTTTAACCGGGTTGTCAACTACCATCAAAATCCTGGTTGAAAAAAATGAACTGACTGAGATCAAAGGAATTGGTAAAGGCATCGCTGATTTCATCAAAGAAATTATTAGTACTGGTAAATCTTCTGAACTGATGCGGCTGAAGGAAAATATTCCGGCAGGAGTAATAGATATGCTGCGGATTCCGGGAATGGGTCCCAAAAAAGTAAAGACGGTTTGGGAAGAGCTTCAGATCAAGTCAATTGGGGAATTGGAATATGCCTGCCAGGAAAACCGACTATTGGAACTGGACGGATTTGGTAAAAAATCTCAAGATAAAATATTACAAGGAATCGAGCTGGTAAAGCGTTATTCCGACCGGCGATTATTATCAGGGATTTTAGAAACTGCAGAAAATTTACAAAATTCGATTCAAAACATTGCCGGTGTGAAGCATTGTGCGATTGCTGGAAGCTTGAGAAGATGGAAAGAAACCATAAAAAATATAAATTTGGTTATTAGCACCAGTGAAAATCGGTTACAAATTATTAAAACGCTTTCAGCCTTGCCCATGGTGGAGTCTTTGACCGATCAAGATAATACTCTTCAGGTCATACTGAAAGATGGTACATCTGCTGAGATCGAAATAGTATCAGAGCAGCAATTCCCTTTGGCTTTATTATACTCAACCGGATCTATTGAATTTAATGTGATATTACAGAGTGTAGCTCAAAATCAGGGTTTTCGGCTTGGAAAAAATGAATTATATCAAAACGGAACATCATTGGAATATACCGATGAAGAAGATATTTTTCAAAAATTAGGGATGTCATTTATACCAGCAGAGTTGAGAGAAAACAGAGGCGAAATCCAATTTGCCATTAACGAACAAATACCTCAATTAGTAGAGGTCAAAGATATCAAAGGAGTAATCCACGTTCACTCCGACTACAGTGATGGAATTCATTCCATCAGGGAATTGGCATTGGCCTGCCAGAAAATGGGATATGAGTATTTAGTGATCAGTGATCATTCTAAAACAGCAGCTTATGCCAGAGGGTTAAGCGAGCATCGGATAAAAGAACAGTTGAAAGAAATTGACAGTTTAAATCATGAATTAAAAAATTTCGGAATTTTAAAAAGCATTGAGTGCGATATTTTATCAGACGGTCACCTGGATTATGAAGAGGATATTTTATCATCATTTGATCTGGTAATTGCAAGTATTCATTCAAAATTCAGTATGACCGAATCCGAAGCCACTGGACGTTTAATAAAGGCCATGGAAAGTCCCTTTACCACGATTATTGGTCACCCTACCGGAAGACTGTTATTGGCCAGAGAAGGGTATCCGGTTAACCTGAACGATTTGATGATTGAGGCTGCCAAAAAAAATGTTGCACTGGAACTCAATGCAAATCCGCATCGCCTGGATTTGGATTGGCGCTATCTGAAACAGGCAAAAGAGCTGGGGATAAAAATCAGCATCAATCCGGATGCACATCGGATTGAGGGTATAACCGATATCCGCTATGGTGTTGGTATAGCCCGTAAAGGGTGGTTAACCCGACACGATGTTCTTAACTGTTTAAGCAGTGAGGAAATTCTACAATTTGCCAGACGTCGGAGAATTTCGATTTAATTCTAGTTCAGATGAAAGTCCTTTGCAGCGATCCCAGCCACGATTTTACCAATACTAATAGAAGCCGTGGCAGCAGGTGAGGGAGCGTTCAATATATGAACCATCTTTTCTGCTTCCACAATCCGGAAATCATCTACCAGAGATCCATTTGCCTCTAAGGCCTGCGCTCGAACTCCTGCCCCACCAGTAAGAATATCCTTATCTTCCAATTCAGGAATTAACTTCTGCAAGGCACGGACAAAAGCAGCTTTGGAAAACGAACGGTACATCTCACCAAAACCCATTTTCCAATACTTTACTCCTAAAACCCAGAAACCTGGATACGAAAATGTTTCTACTGAGTCCCGAAATGAAAAACTGGTTTTTTTATATCCTTCCCTCTTAAAAGCTAACACCGCGTTAGGTCCGGCTTCTACCCCACCGTGGATCATACGGGTATAATGGACTCCTAAGAATGGGAATTGTGGATCAGGAACCGGATAAATCAGATTTTTAACCAAATGGTACTTTTCAGGGACCAGCTTATAATACTCACCGCGAAAGGGAATGATTTTCAAGCCCGGTTTTATTCCGCACAGTTTTGCAACCCGATCGGACTGCAGACCTGCACAGTTGACCAGGTTTTTGGCATGAATAGCACCACGGGTAGTTTCCAACACCAGTTCGTTTCCCGCTTTTTGAAATCCGGTTACTCTTGCCCCGGTGAGGATTTCTCCGCCACTCTGTTTCACTATGTCAGCAAATTTATTGGTCACACCAACATAATCAACTATTCCGGTCTCTCTGATATACAATCCTGCCACTCCGGAGACATGCGGTTCATATTCTTTCAATTCTTCAGCTGCTAAGCGTTTCATTCCCTGCAATCCATTCGCTTTTCCCTTATTTTCCAGTGCATCTAGTAAAGGAATTTCATTGGGATCGGTTGCAATTACTAATTTTCCACATTGTTCGACGGCAATATTATGTTCCCGACAGAACTGATACAGAGCCTGTCTTCCCTCTACACAATTTTTTGCCTTCAAAGAACCAGGTTTGTAATACAGTCCAGAGTGAATAACACCACTGTTGTTGCCAGTTTGATGGCGGGCTAATTCACTTTCGGCTTCCAGCAGAATGAGTTTCACATTTTTCAATGAAGAGAGTGCCATGGCAGTGGCACATCCAACAATTCCCCCGCCAATAATGGCGATGTCATAGGTTTTTGAGTTCATAAAAGTCCTCAGAAGTTACGTATTAAGATATCGACGGGACTCAATCTTTATCCGATGGTTTGTTAAGTAAATAATTGATTTCACCGGATTATGACAAGTCATTAAAATTTGAAAAATATAAAAATATTATACTGGTTAAAAAATGGAAAATAAAATTAGGTAAGATTGATTAATATTCTTGCTGAAATATTAGAATTGACTAATTGTTTTTAGGAATAGCCTTCGAATTTCAATACCGGAACAAGATCGATAAATGGTTCAATGATCAGTCGGTGAATTTCTATCAGCATGAGCAATCAGACGAGCGCTCCGATTACGGGTAAAGTAGTTAAAAGCCCACTGAATGAATACCAGTAACCTGTTTTCAAACTCCACCAGGTACATCAAATGGATAAATAGCCAGAGCAACCAGGCAAAATATCCGGAAAAACAGAAATTCCCTAACTTGGCAACTGCTGCTTTGCGACCGATGACTGCCAGATTACCTTTGTCCCAGTAGACAAATGGTTTTGCCTCTTTATGGGAAATAGTAGCCAGGATGGTCTTCGAGGCATACTGTCCCTGTTGCATGGCAATCGGAGCAATTCCCGGCAAGGATTGACCGGACTTATCCTTAAAATTTGCCAGATCCCCGATCACGTAGATTTCCGGATAATTTTTCAGACGGCAGTATTCATTGACTATAATTCTGCCCTGTTTATCTATTTCTTCCCCGGATTTGGCAGCAATGATCTTACCAAGATCTGAAGCTTTTACTCCGGCTGCCCAGATTATATTGGAAGTTCGAAAATGAATGACCTCATCACCCCGTTTAACCGTTACTCCATCTTCAGCAATATCCAGTACTCTTGAAGCAGTAAGTATTTTGACATTTAATTTCCCTAAAGACTGGGCGGCTTTTTGGGATAATTGTGAAGGGAAACTCGGTAAAATCCGTTCTGCCGCCTCTACCAGATAGATTTCTGATCCGGGAGTTGAGATGTTACGAAAATCAGTTTTTAAGGTATGCAGTGCCATCTCTCCAATTGCACCTGCCAATTCCAGGCCAGTTGGTCCGGCTCCGATAATTACAAAAGTCAACAATTCATTTTTTCTTTCTGGATTCTGTTCAATTTCTGCCAATTCAAAGGCCTGCAGTATTATACTGCGGATTTTGGTAGCATCTTCAATGGTTTTAAGGCCTGGTGAGAATTTTTCCCAGTGAGTATTTCCGAAATAGTGATGACTGGCACCACTGGCTACTACCAGAAAATCATAATGGATCTTTGAAGTAAAAGCAATGACCGATCGATCATCTGGATTAATATCCAGAACCTCTTCCATTATTACTTGCACATTCCGATGCTTTTTTAATATTCCCCGGAGTGGTGAAGCTATATCAGCCGGTGAAAGACCGCCGGTTGCCACCTGATACAGTAGAGGTTGGAAAAGATGAAAGTTCCTTCGATCAATTAATGTGACCTGGACTGGTCGATTCTTGAATTTTTGGGCGGCATATAGACCCGCAAATCCACCACCGATGATCACCACCTGTGGAATTTTACCTGCTTCTTCCATGATTATTTTCTTTTTAAATTGGATCATTTTTGAATCAGATTTCGTCAGCAATCTTTACCTTTAGCCCCTAATCCGTATGAGCTGACTGGTGACTGCGACAATATGACAGGGCATTCTGAATCCGCTATGGTCTGGATTCGTCAACTAAAATGTAGATCCCACCATCGAAAGCACAAAGATATAATTCCCCTTCCCGATCGATTCCGAATGAGGAAATATTTAGATTGGTGTCCAGCAGCAATTGATTGGAAATACGGGCATTATCTTGATAAGTCAGAGCCCAAATTTGTCCCTGCACAAAGTCTGCATAGATATATTTTCCCTGAAGTGTCGGTAATTTGGAACCACGGTAAACAAATCCGCCGGTGATTGATTGACCGACTGAATGATCATATTCAAAGACTGGCTCAATGAGTTTAACAGAATCCGGGAGCGAGCCTTCCTTGAAAGGATGAAAACCCTCGCGGATATTCCAGCCGTAATTCCCACCTTTTACGATGATATCGATTTCCTCATATTTATTCTGACCCACATCTCCCGTCCACATCAGTTTCGTTATCGGATCAAAACTGAATCTCCAGGGATTGCGCAAACCATAGGCAAATATTTCTTCACAATAGCCCTGGGTGTTACCAGCAAAAGGATTATCCGATGGGATGGAATATTTTCTACCGGATGAAGGTTGGTTCACATCAATCCGTAAAATCGATCCCAAGAGGGTGTGGAGGTTTTGGCCATTATTCTCTGGATCACCGGCCGAACCGCCATCTCCCAAGGCAATATACAGATATCCGTCTTCCCCAAAAGCAAGCTGCCCACCATTATGGTTACTGAACGGTTGTGGGATCTGCAGAATAATTTCTCCGGTTCTGGAAAGAGGATTTTGCCGGTCAGTGGAGTACCTGGCAATTACCGTACGGCGAGGCTCTGCGGCAGTATAATCGACAAAAAAGTAACCATTGGAGGCAAAATCCGGATGAAATGCCAGTCCGAGCAGGCCCTCTTCATTACCAGAATCATCCACCCGATCCCGGATATCGAGAAAGAGAGATTTTTCCTTTACCCTCCGACTATTTTCAAATGAATAGATCACACCTTGCTGTTCGACGATATAAATTCGGTTAAATCCATCAGCCGCAAATTGAAAATCGACCGGACGGGTAAAGGAGATTCCGGGGAAAGCATTTAATATACTAAAATTTGATAATTTACCGTCACTGGTTTGACTCTGACAGGAACACAGTTGAAAAAATGAGAGAAGCAAAAACAGATAAAATAATTTCATCAGTTACCTCCAATAGTTTCAGCGAATAATTACCCTAATTTTTATAATTGATCAGGTTTAAATATAATCACTTTAATAAAAGTCTGTACAGGAAAAACCTAACGACCTTTTTTAATTCATTTTTAAAGAGGATATTATTTTACCAGAGGCTCTACAAAAATAGACTTGGTGCGCTCAGGAATCACCGCACCAGCCTCACTCCCACGGGGCTTACGCAGATATTTCACCCTGGTATAGATTACCGGCACATAGCTGCTGGTTCTGGCCTGGCTGTTTCCGGCCGCTAGTCGGGCCGCATATTCCAGAACCGATTTTGGAGGATCCTGCTTTCGCTGGGTTTTGCGGATGATCACATGTGATCCACTCACACCCTGGGCATGCAGCCAGAAATCTTCTTTGTGGGCCCAATGGAAAGTCAGCTGGTCGTTATCCTTGGCACTCTTACCTACCCAGATCTCCCAATTCTCATAAAGGTATGAACGGTAAGGACGGTAAATTTCCTGCATACGTTCATCGTCGGTCTGCATTATCCGCGATTCTATTAATTTATTTTCAATCTGACTCAATACTTTATCGGCTGGATTGCCCTGAATTAATTCCTGATAATGATAAAGTTGTTTTTGCTGCCGTTGTAAATGCCTCAGATTTTCTTTCTTTTTTCTCATTTGATCAGAGACTGCTCTGGCCTTCTGGAAATACAGTTCAGCATTTTCCCTGGCTGACAAAGTGCCATCCAGTTTTACTGAAACTCTTGGCTGCTGGGGATCGAATAAATCGGTTATTTCTGCGGTTGAAACTCCACTTGGAATTTGATGCAGTTGAGCCAGGATCAATTCTCCCACTCGCTGAAGCTTTTTTCTTTGTATCAACTCGTCTGGAAGATTTGCGAGATGAGTGATCCAGTTATCGATTTGAGACAGTTTTTTATTGATTACTGTGGTAATGCTTTCAACCTGTTTCCGTTTACGATCCTGTTTAAGCCTATGAAAAATAAAATAGATTAAAGCCTCGTTGATAGTCTCATAAATGTGACAGGAATACTTTTGAAATATTTGCAAGGCAGTTAACCCCAGAGCTATGGGATAGTCCCCATCTATGTATACCCTTGGTAAATCCGATTGACAAGCGGTTATCACTTCACGCAGCTGCTGGAAAGCATCATCGATGTATGAGCTTTTCAAATCCTGGAGGGGAACATCAAGATTCAGGTCAGTACGAACACTTATTTCCTGCAATAAGACTGGTGTGATGTAAAAAAAATTATTCTTCAAAAATTGAGATAAAAGTATATCCGCTTGTTTGTTTAATCTCTCACTTAAATTCTCGCGATTTATCTGTAACGGATCTAACAGCTTACTTTCCTGGAGATGATATATTTTGTTACGGTGTTTTTGGTTATGTTTAAATGTGGATAAAATCCTATCATGGTGATCCACCAGGAAAAAATTTGAATTGTTGCGAAAAA
>MESS01000067.1:15267-15473 GCA_001771055.1 Caldithrix sp. RBG_13_44_9 | reverse complement strand
TGATATCCTCCAGGGTGAAGCCGGTGTCTTCCACTACATCATGTAATAGACCTGCGGTAACCGTGGTGCTATCCATTTTCAGTCTGGCCAGAATCTTGGCCACATTCAAACAATGTTCAAAATAGGGTTCGCCCGAATATCTAAACTGATTGCGATGTGCCCAAATCCCAAAGTTAAATGCTTCGATCATCAACTCCCGATTGCAG
>MESS01000067.1:14505-15174 GCA_001771055.1 Caldithrix sp. RBG_13_44_9 | reverse complement strand
ATTTTAAACATGGAGTTAACTCTCTTAAAGGAATGTCCTTTATGAGTCTTATATAAGACATATCTGGGTGATTAATTTAATGAGAAATCTATAATGCCTCTTTCCTTCAAAACCCTTAAAAGACGTGGTTTGTATAAAAGATCAAAAGTCTCCGCTTTAGTTGGAAATAATGCCAAAGCGAAATTCTTGGCATTCTGGATATGCCTCAATCCTTCCAAGAGCGAAAGATCAGCAGTTTGATATAGAATCTGAATTGTAAGATCCACCATCAATTGCAATCGTCGAAGATTTTTGGTCTCTTCATCATATAACTGATTTACCATTGTAAAATATAGCAGAAGAAAGTATACAAATAAATAAAAATTTTCTAACCGTTCTGCTCATTCATAAAACTGAAAAAAACAGGTAATTCTTCATTTAGCCTTTGTTGCGATCTTTCCTGGCGGAAAAAACCATAGCAAGGCTACTAAATCGATTATACAAAAAGTGATCCCAAAATATAACTAACTTTATGATTGAGGCAGGCAAAATATTTTTTGAATTACAACTGTTTTTTTCCAAAGGTTTCATTCACATCCTTTTCATCCCTTATAAATAATCAAAAAAAAGAAAACATGTGGTTAAATTACCGAGCAGTCACATTCTTTGGAAAAAGGATTAGCCTCTCTC
>MESS01000067.1:10691-14417 GCA_001771055.1 Caldithrix sp. RBG_13_44_9 | reverse complement strand
ATTATACCGGCTGGTTAGAGGATGGCACCCGTTTCGACAGTTCAGTATTAAAGAATCGACCCTTCCAATTTGAACTGGGTGCCGGAAGAGTGATCGCTGGATGGGAGGAAGGAGTTGCCGGTATGGCTGTAGGCGGTATACGCCAGCTTATTATTCCCTCTCACCTGGGTTATGGAACCGCTGGTGCCGGAAAGGTAATTCCGCCCAACGCCACTTTGATTTTTGAGGTACAGTTGTTAGAAATAAAATAGAAATAGTTGAAATTGAATTTGGGTTGGATAGAGGATCTAGATCCTGATTTATTCAGTATCCGTTTTCCCAGTAGAAGAGTCCTGACGAAATTTTCTTCTTTCCAGACGGTTTCGGCGGTAATAAAAGGATTCTTTGTACTGATAAAGATATGAATCCTTACCCAGTTGCTCCAGAACAGCAATGTGTTCCAAGGCACCATTTATTAATTCTAGTGCTGCCTGGTAATTTTTTTCTTTATGCTCAAAATATTTTGCCAATTCCTCAATGGCATCTGCATGATCACCCCGAATTTTAAGCAACTGCTGAAACAATTCGCTCGATTGCTGGTACTCCCCCGCCCGTTTATAGAGCATTGAAAGAAAAAAAAGAGCTTCAACTTTCAGTTGCGAATTCTTGGCGGAATCAAGCACATGATGAAATAACGGTCGTGCGGCCTCGATATAATTACGCTGATAATAATATTTGGCCAGTGAAAATAAATCATCCTCATCGGTCAAAAATTTAAATGGATCGGAAGTTACCAGGGCAATCTGCATGGCAAGGAGAACCATGTTGGCAATATCATAAAAATTGTGCTCCAGAACCTGACGAAGCAAGGAAACTTGTCGTTTGCGAAGATATTCAAAATAAATCTGCGGGATCATCTCGCTGGGGATATCCTGAATTCTTTCCTGTCCCAGGATAGTATATTCCAAATTTTCCAGGTCGCAAACAGATAATCGTCTTTTCCAAATCCGGCGGGCAGAATGCAGCAGATCGATGTGATTCAACTCATCAAGTACTGAATCCATGCGATTGAGGACAAAGCGGTTGCGAAGAAGGGGGATATCAAAAGATTTACCATTGAAAGTGGCAAGGTTCTCAAATGAGAGAAAAGAATTTTCGACGGTTTTCAATAAAAGCCATTCGAACTGGAAATCAGGCAAGAGATACTGACGCACCACAATATGATCCAATTCTATATGGCCCAGACCAACTAAAAATGCAAAAGTCCCGCTGCCACCTGATATACCAGTTGTTTCAAGATCAATAAACAGGGTTTTCTGGAAATCCAAAGCCAGCGCCGGATCTGATCCATTGATTTGATAAAAATTTGGAATCACTCCATTGACAATCTTGAATTCCGGAAAATATGGAAAATGATGAAGAGGATGTATGCTCTCCTTAAGTATAATAAAAGAATTTTTTTCTTTTATTATCACCGCCCCCAATTCACGTTCAAAATCCTGAATCCAATCCTCCCCTCCCGCAATTTCTGCTTCGGGAATCGTTTGAGTCAGGTTTCCCTTTTCAAGCCTGGCTAATTTTTCCTTAATATCCATAGTCTAGGCCGAAGCAATATATTTATTTAGAAATTCCAGCATCTTCCGTGCCTGCATTTTCCCCTTCTCTCCGACCTCCAGTACTGGTCCCACACAACTGGGACAACCTGCTTGACAGGGACAATTATTAACCAGATCCAGAGATGCGGAAAAAAGCGGATAGGGATAATTCATCAGTTTTAAAGAAAGACCGATCCCTCCCGGATAATTGTCATATATATAAATGGTTGGCCGCTGTGAGAACGGAGCTCGCGTCATGGGAATCGAGCGAATATCTGAGGGATCACACATGATGAACAACGGAGTAATATTCCGGATGACATTAGCCACAGCTTGCAGAGCTCCTCCTATTTGTGAATGAGGAATTTCCAGGCTTTCCAGAGAATCAGATTGAAATTCTATCCAGCAAGCACTAGTAGACATTTCTATCTCCGGCAAAAACACTTTTCCTGCTCCCACATTTTCATGAGTAAATAGTTTGATCTTCTTATAGCCGGTGGTGGCGGTGCTCACATTCACTTCACCATAGGCCAACTTTAACTTATCAAATTCTTTTTCCTCATCCACTGATAAAACTTTAATATTCGTTTTGGTTATCGCATCAGTAAAATAATCCACATTTACAGCTTTCACATATGCCTTTTTACGGTCCCAATCCAGTTCATCCACATGAAATTGACTGGTTTCATGCATATAAATAGCATCCTGGTGCACCAGCATCTGTGCGCCGAAAAGATCTACTTCCCCGATGACTTTTTCGCCGGCGGTTTTATCGATAATCACCACATTCTCCGGTGAAGCACTTCGCAGACTTACCCCTTCCGCCGGAAAGATTTCACTCATCCAATAATATTTATCATCGGTAAACCGCAGTACATTTTTTTCAGCCAAATATTCTAAAATTTCCCGCGAACCCTCCATTCCGAAGATTTCACCGGTTTGGAAGGGAATCTCAAAAGCGGCACATTTAATGTGGCTCATGAGGATGAGCAGATTATTGGGATCAATAATCCCACTCTCAGGTGATTTTTCAAAAAAGTAGGTTGGATTTTCAACAATATACTGGTTCAGCGGTGAACTGCTGGCTACCAGGATAGTCAGTGAGGTGGTGCTGCGGCGTCCTGAACGTCCGGCCTGCTGCCAGGCGCTGGCAATCGTCCCTGGATATCCAGCCAGAATCGAAACATCCAACTGACCGATGTCAATTCCCAATTCCAGGGCATTCGTACTTACCACTGATAAGATATTGCCATCCTTAATTCCCCGTTCAATGCTTCTTCTTTCCGAAGGTAAATAACCTCCGCGGTATCCGCTCACTTTATCGGGAGAAATATGTAATTTTTTGGCTGCTTCTTTTATATAGCGGGTTAAAATTTCCACCCGGATGCGGCTGCGGGCAAACACGATAAACTGGACCCGGGCTGACAGTAAATGAAGAGCCAACCGGCTGATTTCACTGATCACCGAACGCCGGATTCCCAATTCACGATTGATCACCGGAGGGTTGTAAAAAACGAAATGCTTTTTACCGGTTGGTGCTCCGCTTTTATCAATCAAAGTAACCGGCTCGGCAATGAGTCTTTCTGCCAATTCCAGAGGATTGGCAATCGTGGCGGAACAGCAAATAAACTGGGGTGAACTTCCATAAAACCTGGCGATCCTTTTTAATCTCCTGATCACATTTGCCAGGTGACTGCCAAAAACCCCCCGGTAGTGATGGATCTCATCAATAACCACAAATTTTAGATTTTCAAATAATTTTACCCAGATAGTATGATGCGGTAAAATTCCCTGATGTAACATATCGGGATTGGTTATTACGATATGCCCGGAACGCCGGATCGCCTTGCGGGCAGTGACCGGTGTATCCCCGTCAAAAGTATAAGTGCGGATATCTTGCTGAGTCAAGGTGATCAAATCATGTAGTTCCTTTAACTGATCCTGTGACAGCGCTTTGGTAGGGAAAAGATAAATAGCACGGGAATCCGGTTGCTCGAGAATGGAATTAAGCACTGGCAGATTGTAAGCCAGGGTTTTTCCACTGGCGGCGGGAGTAACGAGAACAACATTCTTCTTCTCTTGCAGGGTCTGGTAGGCTTCCAATTGATGGGAATATAATTTTTTAATCCCCTTTTGCACTAAAGCATCAGCA
>MESS01000067.1:8495-10683 GCA_001771055.1 Caldithrix sp. RBG_13_44_9 | reverse complement strand
ATGCAGTTGCGGTGGAAAATCCACATAAGTCCCGGGAGTGGCTGCAACTTCTTTCCAGACTGTTATATTTTTCGAGATCTCAGGATCACTTTTAAGAAAATCGATCAATTGTTCTAGAGTCATCGGTCGCTTTCAAGCTTTTGAAGATATTGGCATGCACTTTCCAACTCATTTTCATCGAATAATTTAAGATGATAATCATTTAAAAATGAGGCCAAAATACCAGCCCCAGGTTTGATTTTATTAGAAAAACTCCCATCATAAATATAAATTTTACTGCAGGCAGGACTGAGCGATTTTAGAACTGCCATTTTGATCAGGTTGGTCTCAAGAATGCGGACAACGCTCCTGGCACCCCTGATGAAATAATCAGTAACTTCCACTCTGTTAGAGTCCACTATTCTGGCCTTTCCAGTTAACACATCCCGACCATCACCAGATTGGATCTCAGATGGTAACCGTGGAACCGGTAATCCACCGGCGACTTCAGGGCAAAATGAGATTAAGCGGCCTTCCTGCTGCCATTGATTTATTATGGATGAATTTAGGGTAATTTTTTCCCCATCATACCACACCTTTTCACCCAGGAGACAGCCACTTATCAAGATTTTTATCATTGAGAAAATTAAAGGACGAATTTTATCAAATGCAACTCAATTTATGCAGAGATTTTTGTCTTCCTCCCTGATGCGGCTAAATCACAGGAAATATAAGTTTTTGATTTAATGGACAGTTATCACTAAATTTTGCCCCATGGACCCAATAAAATTATCCACTCTTCAATTGATTTCGGTACGCTGGTGGAACGCCAATGCTTACTACGCTATATCTTTGTCCCGGGTATTACACCAGAAGGGAGTCAAAGTATTAGTGGGCGGGAGAGTAAGCAGCCCTCCTATTCAATCAGCCATCAAGCATCAATTGACTACCTTTAATATCAATTTAGAAAGTTTTCGACCCTGGCAGTGGATTAAGAACCTTAAAATTCTAAAAAGGGTTATTTACCAGAATCAGATAAATCTGATCAATGCACACCGACCAGAGGATCATTTCTACTCAGGATTATTAAAAAGACAATTTCCAATCATTCCACTGATCCGATCGGTGAGTGATGTACGACCGCCGAAGGACAATTTGATTAATAAAGTCCTGCACCTGAAACACACGGATCATTTTATATTTTCGTGTGAGGCCAACCGGGATCGCTATCTACAGGTTTGGCCGTTACCCATGGAAAAAACTTCGGTCATCTACAGCGGTATTGATACTCAGCACTTCAATAGCAATAATAAGTCAACAAATATTACAAAATACAATATTCCTTCAGATAGCATTATTTTCGGAATAGTCGCTCGATTGTCACCAGTAAAAGATCACATCTCCTTTTTAAAAGCTGCCGCCCGGCTTTCTAGCAACATTTCAAAAGCTTTTTTCATTATCAGCGGAGAAGAAGTAGAAATAAAAACTGAGCAACTGCAGCAACTGAGCAGACAACTAGGTATTTATGATAAGACTCTTTTCCTGGATAAGTTTAATGATGTCCGTGATGTCATCGAGCTGTTGGATGTTGGGGTGGTCTGTTCTTCCGGATCAGAAGCAGTATCCCGAATCACAGCAGAATTCCTGTCCATGTCTAAACCGGTAATTGTTACCCGGGTCAATGTTTTACCGGAAATGATTACAGACGGATATGATGGTTTCATAGTACCCCCCTTTTCACCTGAAGGTCTGAGCATGAAAATGCATGAGCTGGCTGTGAATTCCCAGTTATTGTTCAAGATGAAAGAAAATGCCAGGAAAACAGCAGAAATTCGATTCAGTTACGAACGATTTTACCAGGATACCCTGTCAATATATAAAAATGTAATAACCAACATGATCAAAAATTCCGGACCATCAATCAGATGAAAAAAACTCCCAAACTTTCTATAACCATCATCGGTCATAACGAATTAGGACATTTACAGGAATTACTTCCCACTTTGCAATGGGCGGATGAAGTTGTTTATGTGGACTGTGACAGTGCAGACGATTCTTACCTCTTCGCTAAAGAAGCCGGCTGCAAGGTATTCCACAAACCAAACAATCCTAATCTGAATGTTAACAAAGCATTTGCGATCGATAATGCCAGTGGTGAGTGGATTTTTTATTTAGATCCTGATGAAAGAATCTCTGAATCTCTGGCCAG
>MESS01000067.1:2086-8462 GCA_001771055.1 Caldithrix sp. RBG_13_44_9 | reverse complement strand
AGCGGTGGCTTTTACCTTAAAGAGAAAAAATCACTATTTTGGGAGGTGGTTAAAATACGGCAGCCAATATCCCGATATCCAATTGCGGCTCTTTCAAAAGGATCATGCCGTTTTTCCCAAAGAACATGTCCATGAACGGTTACGAGTGAATGGAACCATTGGTACTCTCCAGGAAGACTTGTTGCACTTCCCTTACCTATCTATTTCCCAATTCCTGCAAAAATTTGATTTCTATACAACATTTGAAGCAAATTATCTCTGGGTCAAAGGTGTTAAACCAGGTTTTTCCAATGCATTTCACTATTTTTTCTTCAAACCCATTACTCGATTTATCCGGCGTTATTTTTTCAAGTTAGGGATAAAGGACGGTTGGCCAGGTCTGTTTGCCGCACTGTTCGATTCACTGAATTTTGTGGTCCGCTATTTCAAATTATTAGAAATTTCCAAAGATAAAAGAGAACTGATCTAATAATGGAATTTCAAAATATTCTGCTGATCCGGACTGATCGAATCGGGGATGTTGTTCTCACTTCACCTCTGATCACTATCCTTCACCGGGAACTTCCACGCTCTAAAATATTTTTTCTTACCCGGGAATACACCGCCCCCCTGCTAAAACATTATGAATTTCTGGAAGAAATCATTATCTATCAGCCGCAAAAAGAACATCGAGGATTCAGGGGTCATATAAAATTAGGAAAAATTTTAAAAGAAAAAAAAATCGATATCGCATTTCTATTTTATCCACGTCCCGGGCTGGCATTGGCATTATTCATGGCTGAAATCCCTTTTCGAGTGGGCAGTGGTTATCGTTGGTTCTCATTTTTCCTAAATTACCGGATCTATGAACATCGGAAGTACGGGCAAAAACATGAATTAGAATATAACCTTTCACTCATCCGGAAATTTATCAAGAAGGTGCCTGAAAAGTCAGAAATCCAGTTTCACTTTCGCATCAATGAGTATTTGAAGAACCTCCAAAATAGTGCATTAGAAAAATTGAAAATTTCTGGCGCTTATATTATCATTCACCCAGGCAGCGGGGGCTCTGCTCCTAATCTACCGGCAGAAATGTTCACCCGCATCGTTCAGTATCTCCTGGAAAAGACACCGGCTTTTATTATTTTAACGGGTGATCAATCAGAGTCAGAACTGATTCAAAAAATTTCCAGAAATATTAAAGAAGCAAAACTCCGTCAAATCAGTGGGGATTGGGATCTGGAGACTTATACGGCGGTGATCTCTGGTGCCAAATTATTTATTTCGAATAGCACCGGCCCACTTCCCATCGCCCGTGCCATGGGTATACCATTGATCGCTTTTTACTGCCCGGCTATCCCCTGTTCCCCGGAGCGCTGGGGTCCATATAACCAGCTGGATTCAGTCATCTTACCACAAGTCGAACCGTGTAAAAATGGTAATCTGGAAAAATGTCCCTATGGAAATTGCCTGGGACTTATTTCCTGGGAAATGATCCAACCCCGCCTGGATGCAAAATTAAAGAAAAATCCTTGATTCCGTTAAGACCTGGTTTTTAAAGACTGCCAGATGGCCTTGAACATGATTTCCAGGTCAAGTAACAGAGATTGATTTTTCAAATAAAAAAGATGATATTTTTCAGTATCCTCCGGGGAAGCGATATTCTTCTGATTGATCTGAACCAGACCGGTGAGCCCGGGTTGATAGAAATATTTCTGCAGAGTAGAGGTGCTGCTGAAATAATCGAGCGGTGCCCCCACCAGGGTCAGTTTCCCCCGAAGTACTGAGAGCAACATAGTCCAGCCAGTAATTAACAGTGGTTTTTTAGAATTTTTGAAGATGGGGATTTTAACAGAGTTCCCGACACCGGTAGGAATAGTTTTGAAACTGAGCTGCTTAATTGATATTACATAGAAAATCAGGGCTAAGGGGGCAGTTAGAGTCAGGAATAAACCGGATACAATTATATCCAGTGACCTTTTCAAGAGCCGGTTAAATTTCCGGCCCAGTGAATAATTGATATCAAGTAACGGATAATCATCCAGCTTATCGATATGACTTTTGCCTATAACCACATCCAAATTGGAGGGAACCATTTTAAATTCGACCAAAGAACTTTTAATCCCAGACATCATCTGCATGATTTGTTCATAGGATAGAGAATTGGCAGAAAAAATTATCTGTCGAATTTTATAGATCTTGATGATCTCATTTAAATCTTTCATTACTCCCAGGTTACGGGGATTTAAAAAATCTTCGCTTTCACTCAATTCTTCCAGTGAGATCCAACCTTTCAAGTCATAATCAATACTTTTATAGCTCACCATTTTATTGAATAAGGAACGAACATCTCTGCCGCTGCCTATTACTACAGTTGGTTTACTGAATAAATCCCTTCCGAAGCCGGAACGGTCTCCACGGTGATATTTCCGTAAAATCGCCCGCCAGCTGATCATGGCCAGGGGGCTGAAAATAAAGGTCAATAGAGTCACTGCCCGGGAAAACGCAAATTGCTTGAAGAAAAAAGTGAGAGCAGCTAAAAATAAAAAAGTGATGATGTTGGCTTTAAGGATACTCTGGATAGAGAAGCGGTGGTAAGGATAGATTTCCAAATAAAACGAGATTCCCCAAAATATTAAGGTAGCAAGAGCGTTTATTACCCAGAATTCAGTAAAAAAATCCTGCCAGAAAAATCCACGCCCGAGTTCAAGTCTGATAACGAAAGAAACAATGATAAAGATATTCAGCAGTAGTGTATCCAGCAGCAGCGGAAAGTGATTTACAAAAAAATTCTTCAAGTAAATCCCACTGCCCCGTAAAAGTATACCAAAAGCAATTAGCCAGCGGAAAAGAAAAACCGACTGTGGAGCATAATATTTTTGAAAAAACTGGTAGAGAGATTTATTGAAAGTTACCACATAATCCAGACGGTCTTTTTTAGTACTCTCTCCCTTATAATGAACGATCTGGGTGCTGGGTACATAAAAAATTTGATATCCTTCTTCATTGATTCGCTGGCACAGATCAATATCCTCACAATACATAAAAAAACGCTCATCAAAATAGCCAACCCGCTCAAATACTTCACGCCGGACCATCATAAATGAGCCGGAAATTGCTGGAACCTGGGAGGTCTGATTCTCGGCGAGATAAGTCAAATTATATTGACCAAAAATCTTACTATGTGGAAAAAGTCTGCTCAATCCGAGAACTTTCCACAGGGCAATAGAAGGCGTGGGAATGCTATGCCGGCAATCAATAGCGAAAGTACCGTCGGGATTGATAATTTTACAGGTAGCCGCCCCGGCTTGAGGATGTTGATTAAAAAATTCAAGCAGCTTGCGGAAAGTATCTTCCTGTACTAAAGTATCGGGATTGATCAACACTACAAATTCGCCATTAACACGTTGAAGTGCCTGATTATTGGCCCTTCCGAATCCCAGATTTTCTTTATTTTCAATAATAATAACCTGGGGAAATTTAGATCTCAATAAAGAAACACTGCCATCCACGGAATTATTATCAACCACAATGATCTCATGGGAAAAACCTTCCAGCGCCTTCTGAAGGGAGGATAGAGCATGAGCTAAATACTCCTTCACATTATAATTAACAATGACGATTGAAATTTTGATATTTCCCATAGAGATAAAGAATTCTTGTTTTACTTTTGTTCTGCTTTGATCAATTCTTCGCCGCAGGATTCAGGGGAAGTTCCTGATATGGCTTAACTATTAGCATTAAAACACTTCGCAAGAGTATTCGCAGATCCATGCGTAATGACAGATTTTCTGTATAGTAAATATCATATTTAATCCACTCTTCCAGTGCCTTTTGCGCGAGTTCATAGTGATATTTTACCTGTGCCAGTCCAGTTAATCCCGGACGTATGGTGATGCGGCGATGCAGAAAAAGCAAGCGGGAACTAAATTCCTGATACCATTCAATAGGTTCGGGTCTGGGGCCAACCAAACTCATATCGCCCAGAAATACATTAATTAGTTGTGGTAATTTGTATAAGCGATATTGAAATAAGAATACCGCAAATTTACCTGTGTTTGGCGAAAGTGGAGTCAATCCCAGGTAGACCGGATTATCCTGATAGTGGTAATTTTCTACAGTTAAACGAAAAACGAACATTTTAAAAGGAATACCATTTTTCCCTAAAATGTTAAGACGAATAAATACCGACTTTTTGAACTTCAGATAGATTAAAATAGCGCTCATCAAAAAAAATGGAAGTAACAAAACCATAAAAATGACTGAAATTACCATATCAGTTATTCGTTTAATAACCCATTGCCATAATACCATATTTTCAGAAAAAATTTGGATAAAAGCATGGCCCACTAAATTAGCCTGCCGGTTGGTTAACATTTCATGGGATCCGGGGAGCGTCTTTATTTTCACCCCCTGGGGTTCACAGAGGCTTAGAATATTAATAAAATCCTGACTGGCACTTTCCGGAAGGGCGATGATGACTTCCTCTATTTTATGGTGATGAATTATTTCCGGCAGGGCAGAATAATCTCCCAGGACAGGTAGATCTAAAAATTTTTCATCTTTGACTTTTTTAGAGACAAATCCCTTGATCTCAAAAATCAGATGGGGATTATAAGTAATATCCTGGTACACTTTTTTAGCCAGATCATTCCAACCGACAATCAGGGTCCGGCGGGGAGAGTAATCAAAAATTCGGAGCCGCTTTTCAATCTCAATGATAATCAGACGGCCCGCATTGACCGATATGATCATAATAATCCAATAGGACAAAAGGGAGAAAAACTGCGAGCGGGTTGCCAACTGCTGAAAATCCAGGGTAATAATTCCCAGAGCTAAAACCCCAAAGGTAATTACTTTGGAAGTTCTCCAGGTTTTTTCAAAGCGCGAAACATCCCACTCTAAGTGATAAAGATTATTCAAATAGAACAACGTTAACCATCCAAACAGTATCAGAATGAATACCGGGCTGAAAAAATATTCCGATAAAGGCCGGAAAATTGCTTCAGAAAAAATACCGGATTCAAATTTAAGCCAATAAAAAATAAAAAGTGACATGGAAACACTACCAATATCCACCAGGAAGAGAACGATTCTCTGCCAGAGTCGATTAAAATGCAGGGGTGCTCGTGGTTTGGGACTGGTAACGTGATGTAATTGATGAGCAAAATTTTGCAGGGTTATTCTGGTTTCGATATATCCCAAGCGGTATATCCAGAAAAATGCCAGAAAAAAAGCAACCGCGAACAACACAAGGCCCAAGATTCCTTTGAAAATAAAAATGATCAGGGCGAAAACCACATAGAACGCGGTCAATAGATACATGAACCAGACTGTCTGGGAATGGGACAGGCCTAACTTCATCAAGCGATGATGGATATGCTCTTTATCAGCCGCAAACGGACTCTTTCCCTGTTCCAATCTCCGCAAGAATGAGATCAGAGTATCTGTTAAAGGAACCCCAAGAAGTACCAATGATACCAGGAAGAATACCTGATGAGTGGAGGCAATCTTCATCGCTTCAATTGAGAAAAAAGCCAGGATATAACCCAATTGCAAACTACCCACCTCCCCCATAAAAATGGTGGCAGGATGCCGGTTATATTTCAAAAATCCAATGATTCCGCCGGCTAATCCAATTCCAATGAAAAGCAGAAAGTATTGATTAAGCTGGTTGGAAATAAATAGTATACCAAGCGTAATTATCAGGCACACGCCTCCGGCCAGCCCGTCCAATCCATCCAGGAGATTAATAGAATTAATTATAAAAATGATCCACATAAAACTGAAGGGGATTGAAAACATTCCTAGATTCAGAACTTCATCCAGTGGCCCCCCAAAAGATTGAATCCGGCACCCACCTAGAATCAATAACCCAGCCGCGATGCCCTGTCCCAGAAATTTTGTCCAGGAAGATAACCCCTTGATATCATCAAATATTCCCGTTAATAGAATGATTACCAGACCCAGCCAAAAAAATTGATAATCGGACCAGATGTTTGAGGGTAATTGGTTGAAAAGTTGAGCCAGGATTACCGCACAGATAATAGTCAGGAAAAAGGAAATCCCCCCTAGAAGCGGTTTAAACTCGGTATGCAATTTCCGGGGAGAAGGTAAAGATCCAATCCGGTAGTGTATGGCAAATTTTTTAATCCCAAAAACCACCGCCAGCGACAGGAGGGTTGTTATGATGAGAGTAAAAAAAGGAATCATTAGTTTCGGTTCAAATGCTTAAGTGTATAAATCAAATTAAGGGAAATAAATTTACTGTGGTAATCAATAATATACAAGGATTTATCTTCAATTTGCCAGGAAAGTGAAGGCTAGATCGTTCACGCTTGATCACTGAGTGGAATCAAATATTTTTAATGGACAGAGAAAACCAATATTATTTAAT
>MESS01000067.1:0-2037 GCA_001771055.1 Caldithrix sp. RBG_13_44_9 | reverse complement strand
ACATCTTTAGTGACCACCGCCCCGGCACCGACAATTGCATTTTCGCCAATAGTCAATCCACACAGGATGGTCGTGCTGCTGCCGATGCTGGCACCTTTTCTGATATAGGTTGGAACACACTTCCAGTCAGCATCCGTCTGCATACTTCCATCGGGATTAGTGGATCTGGGATATTTATCATTGATAAAAGTGACATTATGTCCAATAAAACAGTTATCTTCGATATGTACCCCTTCACAGATAAAGGTATGGCTGGAGATTTTGCAATTTTTTCCGATGGTCGCTCCTTTTTGAATCTCGACAAAAGTTCCAATCTTGCTTCCATCGCCGATTTTGCAGCCATAGAGATTTACAAAATTATAAATTTTTACATCTTTCCCCAGCTCGACATCATCGCTGATACTTACATACTTCATAGCCTGATTTCCTTGCCTCGATTTTTTATAGATTTTTCAGCTGATTCCAATATTTGAACCACCCGCAATCCCGAATGCCCGTCAGAAACAGGTTTAACACCTTTTTCCAGGCATTCAGCAAAATGCCCCATTTCCACCGTCAGCGCTTCGGTCTGAGGAATTTTCGGACAATACATATCACCTGTGCGATACTGAATCAGAGTGTTATAGACCTGGTCGGCAGTCTGGATTACCTCGATCCCCTTATCATAGATCTTTACTTTTTCACTGGGAGAATTGTCGTCCCATACCACCATCTTCTTTGAGCCGCTGATCTGGGTCTGGCGGATTTTGACCGGGGAAAGCCAATTGACATGAATGTGGGCGATGATATTATCAGGATAAAATACCGTAAGATAAGCCACATCCTCTAATCCCTTTCCCAGGTGATCTGAACCGGTAGCTACAATACTTACTGGCGGCCGGGCGATAATATAATCCATGATGGAGATATCATGAGGTGCCAGATCCCAGACTACATTCACATCATGCTGAAAAAGACCCAAATTAACCCGTACCGAATCGAAATAGTAAATATCACCAATATCCCCGACTTCGACAATTTCTTTAATTTTCCGGACTGCCCCGGTAAATAAAAACGTATGGTCGACCAGAATAGTACTGCTTTTCTTTTCTGCCAGATTGATCAATTCTTCTGCTTGCGCAATGGTTGAAGTCATTGGTTTTTCGATCAGGATATGTTTTCCGGCCTGCAGGGCGGCTGAGGCAATTTCAAAATGCGAAAAAACCGGTGTACAGATCACCACAACATCGATCTGTGGATCCTTTACAATATCCCGGTAGTCCAGAGTTGATTGGATGGTGGGATAAAGAGCCGTAATATAATCCAGTCTGATCTTCTTCAGATCAGCACACATCTTAACGTCAAATTTTTTATTGGTCATCAGATTCCGGATGATATTAGGTCCCCAATAACCGGCACCAATTACCCCAACTTTGAACATTAATTTACTCCTTCCAGGTGAATACTTTTAGTTTGTCATCATAAATTTTTTAACATGTTCGGCCACATATTCAATCTGCTCCCCGGTTAATTCGGGAAACATCGGCAGCGAAATAATTTCCTGCATTACTTTCTCCGTTACCGGAAAGTCTCCTTTTTTGTGACCCAGATAATCGTAAGCTTTTTGTAGATGTAAGGGATACATATAATGGAAGCCGGTAGCGATGCCTTTTTCCTGAAGGTAATTCTGAAGTTTTTCACGATTTTTAACCCGGATAACATAGAGATGATATACATGCTTGGCGTAAGGCATTTGTCGTGGTATTTTGACACCATCTACATCTTTAAGTAGACTATGGTAGAGTTCAGCATTTCTCCTTCTGCTGGCTGTCCATTGCTTCAGATATTTCAATTTCAAATTTAATATTGCTCCCTGGAATCCTTCCATTCGCATATTATGGCCCTCAAAGTCATGGATATATTTCTCCAGCGAACCATGATCACGATATTTGCGGGCGAATTCTGCAATGTCATCTAAGTTCGTCGTTATGGCACCAGCCTCACCATAGGCACCTAAATTTTTACCGGGGTAGAAAGAAAAAGCGGCCGCATCCCCCA
>MESS01000066.1:12701-14284 GCA_001771055.1 Caldithrix sp. RBG_13_44_9 | reverse complement strand
TTATTTTTGCCTGTTCCTGTTCCAACTTTTTTAGGTAATTCCAGAAATTTTTCTGACTGATGGCGGATAGAATAGAATGACCATATAGTAGTTTTTAAGCCAGTATGGTAGATTATTTCAATCTCTGTTAAAATTCAAACAGCGTAGAAACCTTCCTCTGTTCAATAACTTCCAGAGTAGTCTCCGCTTGACTTCCTAAATATTCTAGCACAGTTTGCCGGGCCATTTCCGGGGAATTATTTTCCTCACTCAGGTGCGCTAAAAGAATTTTTTGAATATTTCCATGTAGGATATTTTTTAAGAAAACGCCAGTATCATGATTGGATAAATGACCCAGCCGACTGGAAATACGTTCCTTTAATTCCCAGGGATATGGTCCATTCATCAACATTTCCGGATCATGATTGCTTTCCAGGATAATGAATTGTGCCTGTTTAACATGTTGCTCAACTTCTGGTGTAATTATACCCAGGTCGGTACAAATAACCATCTTTTTATTTTGGTTTGTTATCAGATATCCCACTGTAGGTATCGCATCATGCGATACTCTGAATGGTTCAAGGTCAAAATCTGCAATGGAGAACGGGCCAGTCCAGGGAGTAATTCTCTTGTTTCTGCTGAAAATGAAGGTGAGTTCATCCAGAGTATCGGGATGTCCATAAATAGGAATGTTGAATTGGCGGGAAAATGCATTCGCTCCA
This sequence comes from Caldithrix sp. RBG_13_44_9, assembly GCA_001771055.1. GTDB lineage: Bacteria > Calditrichota > Calditrichia > RBG-13-44-9 > RBG-13-44-9 > RQOF01. The sequence goes on along the minus strand of MESS01000066.1, from coordinate 13,583 downwards.
TTGATATGATCACGGTGAATGTGGGTGATGACAATACCTTCGATGCTGGTAGGATCTACTTTAATAAAATTCAACCGCTCTTTGATTTGTGAGGCACTCAATCCGGCATCAATCAAAATCCGGCTGTATTCTGATTCTACAAAAAGTGAATTTCCCCGGCTGCCGCTGGCTAACGAACAGATTTTCATATTTATTTAATACTCTCTCGGGTATTACCCGGAAGTGATTTGTAATTGTCGCTCAGTCTGAATTTTTTGTTATATAACGATTTTTATATGATTTTCCGGCTACCCGGTTTTACTAAAGGAATTTTTTGACTGCACAAAGGACATTTATCTGCTTGATAAGTAACGGCTTTCACCTGAACGGTAGCGAACAAGGGCATTCCAAAGTCCACCAGGCTATCGCTGCGATCCACAATTGCACCTATTCCTACAGCGTAACCCTTGGCCCTTTCCACGATATCGATGATCTCGCGCACTGATCCGCCGGTAGTGATGACATCTTCAACGATTAGGATTTTCTCATGCGGATCAATGTGGAATCCCCTCCGTAATATCAATTCTTCTCCTTCCCGCTCAGCAAAGATGAAACGGATACCTAACTGACGTGCCAGTTCTTGTGCGACAGTGATTCCCCCGATGGCTGGAGCAACAATCAGTTGGATATCTTCTTCTTCATAAAAATATTCCCGTATCTCTGAACAGAATCTTTCCAGGTAATGGGGGTATTGCAAGACCAGGGCACATTGAAAATATTGCGGGCTGTGGAGTCCGGACGTTAACAGAAAATGTCCATTTTGTAAAGCGCCGGTTTCCTCAAATATTCGGAAGGCTTCTTTTCGATCCATACTGGCACTCATCATTTTAAAATGGTTGTTTC
>MESS01000066.1:0-12671 GCA_001771055.1 Caldithrix sp. RBG_13_44_9 | reverse complement strand
ATCTCCTTAGCAGACTGTCGAGCAGCGGAGGCAAAATTATTCTGGGAGGAAGCATAGAGAATGTCTCTACTGATATTTATCAATACACCACTTCCCGAATCATCTGTGCCGTATTGGAGAGTCAATTTTAAATTTCCCCCCTGCGCCCCGATACCGGGAATAAGAAACGGCAGATGCGGCGCGACTTCACGAATACTCCCCAAATCCTCTGGATGGGTCGCACCTACTACCAAACCGCAATTACCGGTCTGGAGATTCCACTCCATTGCTTTCCGGGCAACCTTTAAGTAAAGCGGTTCCGTATCAACATTTAAATACTGGAAATCCTGGGAGCCGGGATTGCTGGTCAAGCACAGTAAAAAGGTTTCTTGATCTGCATAAGATAAAAATGGTTGGATAGAATCATATCCCATATATGGAGAAACAGTTATCGCATCAAAATGGTAGGTCTGAAAAAATAGTTCAGCGTATTTGCGGGAAGTATTGCCGATGTCTGCCCGTTTTGCATCGGCGATCATCAGAATTCCTGAAGGGATCAATTCAAGGGTTTTTTCCAGCAAGCGCCAGCCCGCAGCTCCCAATGATTCATAAAAGGCAATGTTGGGTTTATAAGCGATGGCAAAATCAGCTGTAGCCTGGATAATTTCCCGATTAAAAATGAAAAGGGGATCTTCCTCACTCAACAAAAAGTTGGGGATCTTCTCAAGATCACAATCGAGCCCGATACAGAGTAGTGAGTTTTTTTGAAGAATGATTTTTTCTAGACGATCTTTAAACATCTTTCAACGGTTTTTATTTGGCCAAATTAAATTGATGTTCTATTTATTACAATATAAAAATCATTCTTTGTTAAAGGTATATTGAATTTTCAAAAAAAATCAGTGCGATTTCTGTCAGACTACAGTGCAGGAAAACCAGAGTGGATACGGTCATTTTATTTTGGATTTGATAATATTATTGTGCCATTATAACTTATAAAAGTTGAAATCAAATTTTAAATACTGGAGGCATAACTATGCAGCTCGATCTTTCTTTTCTAAAGGACTTAGGTATTCAGAAAAAAAATTATGGAGCTAGCTATGGAAAGTGGATTGGTACTGATAGTAATCCCGTTCTAAAATCTATTACTCCGATTAACGGGGAGGTGATTGCGGAAATTATTCAAGCCGGTCCAAAGGAGTACGAGGAGGTCGTTCATCATGCCGAAAAGGCATTTTTGTACTGGCGTAATATTCCAGCTCCCAAACGGGGAGAAGTGGTTCGCCTGATTGGATTGGAATTACGGAAATATAAAGATATTTTGGGACGTTTGGTCACACTGGAAATGGGAAAGATTTTACCTGAGGGTAAGGGAGAAGTACAAGAAATGATTGATATTGCAGATTTTTCTGTGGGTTTAAGCCGCCAGTTATATGGACTCACCATTCACAGCGAACGGCCTAAGCACCGGATGTATGAACAATGGCACCCGCTGGGATTGATAGGAATTATTACCGCTTTTAATTTTCCAGTGGCAGTCTGGTCCTGGAATGCCCTGCTGGCAGCGGTTTGCGGTGATGTAATGATTTGGAAACCAAGCAGCCAGACACCTCTATGTGCCATTGCGGTTCAGAATATTGTTGACCGGGTAGTGCAGGAACAGGGACTACCCAGGGGAATCTTCAATACGATTATTGGACCCGGTTCTAACGTTGGTCAAAAAATGTTGGATGATCAACGAGTCCCGTTAATCAGTTTTACCGGCAGCATACCGATGGGGCGCCGGGTAGCTGAACATGTTGGAAAACGTTTGGGAAGGACCATTTTGGAGCTGGGAGGGAACAATGCCATAATTATTTCAGATTCCGCTGATCTGAATTTAGTGCTTCGGGCAGTACTTTTTGGAGCAGTAGGTACAGCTGGTCAGCGTTGTACTACCACTCGGCGTTTAATTATCCATCATAGTATCTATGATAAATTTATCAAACAATTGGTTAAGGCTTATCAGCAGATTTCCATAGGTAATCCTTTAGAGGAAGGGACAGTGATGGGACCTCTGGTCGATCAGGCGGCGGTGGAAACCATGCAGCTGGCATTGGCACAGTTGAAAAAAGAAGGCGGCAAAATAGTATATGGGGGTGAGGTATTAAAGGATAAAAAATATCAGTACGGGTATTACGTAAGTCCCTGTATCGCTGAAGCTGAAAATCACTTTTCAATTGTCCAGACCGAAACTTTTGCTCCCATTTTATATGTTATCAAATATCAAACTAAAGAAGAGGCCTTGAGTCTCCACAACAATGTTCCGCAGGGGCTCTCTTCAGCTATTTTTACGCAAAATCTCAAAGAAGCTGAATATTTTTTGGGACCGGAAGGATCAGATTGCGGTATTGCCAATGTCAATATTGGTACCAGCGGTGCAGAGATCGGAGGGGCATTTGGTGGGGAGAAAGAAACCGGGGGCGGACGTGAATCCGGTTCTGATTCCTGGAAAGCCTATATGCGACGTCAGACTAATACGATCAACTGGGGAGATGAACTTCCCTTAGCGCAGGGAATAAAATTCGGTGATTGAGATTCATACTGAAAGTTATATTAGGATCGTAGCCTGAGCTATTTAATTGAAGGTAAGTTGATCACTGGCTTTTAAAAGGTGGAATCAATCGAAAATTTAATAATAGTCTTTTTACTTCTTTCAGCTGATGCCAGATGACTGTCTGACAGACCTAAAGAAAGATTCTGTTTTTTGAAGCTAACTAATACACCACCCGAAATATACAGTGCCTCATAGTCCGGCGAGGAATAGTTATCAGATTGCTGGTTAAGATCCGTCTTATAAAAGCCGGTCAATAACTGGATTTATTTTCAATTTTTAAATGATAGATTCTCCTAAATTATTGTAGCATGACATCATCCAAACAAAGTAATTAAAATGAAAATCCAACACGTCAATATTCAAAGAATCAAAAAACCATTTTACTATTGTTACCACTATGAGCTTAGGGATAACTCTTTATTAACTTCAATAAAGGATCAGGGGATTTTGAATCCTATTTGGCTGGTCCAAAAAAATGGATTGCATGTTATAGATGGTCATCGCCGTTGGCAGGCGGCGAAAAGAATAGGATTTACAAAGATCCCGGTTTATATATATTCCGGGAAGGACTTGGACAAGACCTTTATTTCAGCATTACATCTGAATTTGACAACTGGAAGATTCTCCGTGGTTGAAAAGCTTAAAATTCTTTATCTGTCCTGGCATTTATTTGGTGAAAACATCCATAGAAAAGTGTCTCAGATATTGGAATTGTCAAACGTTCCCAAGATTTTTGAAATATCCTCTGAAATTATGTCCTTACCCCGCTGGCTGCAGGAATATTTTCATCAAATGAATATATCTTTGAAATTTCTTGAAAAAATTATTCACTATCCATTAAACCGTTACCGAAAGTGGCTAAAAATGGCTGCTCTCTTGCGACTCAACGGAATTGAATTAATTCAACTTTTAGAAAGTTTGCATGATATCTCGCTTCGTGATCACATCGAGGTCAATAGATTGTGGCAATTACTTAAAATTGATGTTTTTTTATCTAGAGATTTGACTCTTTCGCAGAAAATACTGCATCTCAAAAAAACCATTTATGCGCGACGATTTCCGATCTTGCATCAGATCAATAAAAATATTTTGGATGAGATTAGTTCTTTTCCAAAATCCTTCAAAAATATTTTTCAGATTTCCTGGGACAAGAATCTTGAACAGTCAAGTATCCAGATCTCTTTTCGTATGAAATTATTAGATGATTTAAGGAACGCCTGCGAAATAATCTCAAACAGGGAAATTCAAAGTAAATTGAATCAGTTAATAAAACGAGTGAATAATTCTTCACAGTATTAGTTCTACCTGTAACCGACAACTTTTACCACAAAATTTTTTATCCGTCTTTCCCCTTCACCTTTCAATAATCAAACAGTTTTGATTTTGGATTTGTAATTTGCAGGGAGATAATCACCCATTTTTTAAGGCCTAAGCGTAAGTATTAGGCGGGATGAGTAAAGATTTTATCTCTTGACTAATGAGTGTCAATCAAAATTATAATGATCTGCAAAGGATAATAATTTGTGTTTTTGAATTTCAGATTCTTTTATAAAAACCGACTATATCATTGAATGGTTGAAAACAATGGAATTCAGTAATACATAAATATGATTAATCTCTGCCAGCAGTACGAAAAATCAATTATCAGAACCATTCACTTCTCTCTGACTAAGATGAGGATATTGTGGATCTGTATTCTGAGCTATTTTATACTGCATTTTTTATTTTTCCCCTGCCTGTTATTCTCTGCAGATAAAAGAAATTTTGTGTTCGAACATATTACCATGGAACAGGGTTTATCCCAAAGTACTATTCTGGCCATTACCCAGGACCAATTTGGTTTCTTGTGGTTGGGTACTCAAGAAGGATTAAACCGTTATGATGGTTATGACTTTACCATCTATAAACATGATCCCTACGATAAAAATTCTTTGTCTGACAACTGGGTCACTGTCCTTTTTGTAGATCAGGAGGGTTATTTATGGGTAGGTACCAATGCCGGGGGAATTAATCTGTTTGATCCCGGGAATAACGGTTTTATAAGATATCTGCATGATCCGGACGACCCTGGCAGTATCAGTGATAATAGGATCTTGACAATTTATCAAGACAGGGCAGGCTCTATTTGGGTAGGCACCATGGGGGGTGGTTTGAATCGTTTTGATAAAATTAAAAAAAGTTTTGAAAATTATCAGTTTGGTCAAAAAAACAGGGAGGCAACTGGGAAATTTGATGTTACTGCTGTTTTGGAGGATCGTGAGGGATGTCTCTGGTGGGGTACCAATAACGCTGGTTTATATCAGATTAATTGGAAAAAAAGTATCTTTGAGAATTATCGGAATGATCCTGCCGATTCCAGATCTTTAAGCTGCAATCAAATTAGTTGCCTCTATCAGGATACTCGAGGAAGAATATGGATCAGCACTAATGGTGGAGGACTGAACCGTTTTGATCCAAAATCCAAAGTATTCAAACAGTACCGGTCGGACCCTACCGATCCAAACAGCTTGACTGATGACCATATCTATGCTATTTGTGAGGATCGTCTTGGGAATTTATGGATCGGTACTGACGATGGATTGAATTTTTTATCACCTCTTAATGGGGAAATGTATTCAGTAAAAAGTGATCCAAGCATTCCAACCGGGTTATCCAATAATATGATCCGATCTATCTTTCAAGACCGTGGAGGAATATTATGGGTTGGAACTTATAGCGGGGCCCTTAACAAATATGATCGTAAAAAGTCGGTCTTTAAAAATTATACTCAAAATCTTTCTAAAATGAACAGTCTGAGTGATAAGAATGTCTGGTCGATTTTTGAAGACAATCGGGGATATATCTGGATAGGAACCAATAATGGATTAAATCGACTTGATCGTACCACTGATCAGATAGTGCACTATTTTAATAAACGGAATGATCCTAGAAGTTTGAGTCACAATTTAGTCAGAACAATTTTTCAAGATAGTCAGGGAGATTTGTGGATAGGAACTGAGGGGAGTGGTTTAAACCGGTACGATTATAAAAAAAATAATTTTGAGAGATTTACTCATGATCCTGCTAATCAAAACAGCATCAGTGATAATAGTTTGCGCCATATTTACGAGGATACAAAAAGAAATTTATGGATTGCCACTCTGAATGGATTAAATAAATTTGATCCAAAGCGAAAACATTTCAAAAAATATTATCACAATCCCCAAAATCCTAATTCCCTAAGTGGAAATCATGTTCGTTATATTTATGAGGATAAACGTGGTGCAATATGGGTTGCGACTTTTAACGGTTTAAGTTTATACATTAAGAAGGAAGACCGATTTATTTCATTTCGAAATAGTCCATCCAATCCTGCCAGCTTATCTAATGATCGGGTACTTTGTTTTCATGAAGATCATGCCGGGAGATTCTGGATAGGAACTTATGGCGGGGGATTGGAACTTCTTGATAGAAACGAATTTATTTTCACCCATTATTCAAAAGAAGTTGGTCTACCAAATGATGCAATTTATGGAATTCTGGAAGATGATGAAGGAAATTTATGGCTGAGTACTAACCAGGGCCTTTTAAAGTTCAATCCCGAGACCCGGATGATTAAAAATTTCGAGTCAAGTGATGGAATTCAAGGAAATGAGTTTAATGGAAATGCATTTTTCAAAAACAAAAAAGGAGAAATGTTTTTTGGTGGAATAAATGGTATAACTTTATTTTCACCTCAAGAGGTGAGAGAAAATACCTTCATACCTAAGGTGGTGTTAACGTCTTTTAAAAAATACGATCAGGAAGTTAAACTGGCTCAAGTGATTTACAAAACAGATCAAATTGACTTGTCCTATAAAGACAATTTCTTCTCCTTTGAATTTGCCGCACTGGATTTTTCTACTCCTGGTAAAAATAAATATGCCTATAAGCTTGATGGTTTTGATAAAGAATGGATTTATTGCAGTACACGTCGTTATGCTAATTATACTAATCTAAACGGAGGTAATTACACCTTCCGGGTAAAAGGCTCCAATAACGATGGACTCTGGAATGAGGAAGGGATTTCGCTTAAAGTTATGATTGAACCTCCTTTCTGGCAGACCTGGTGGTTCAAATTTACCATGGTTATGTTGATTCTGTTGCTGGTTTATGCCATTATTGCGCTGAGAATGCGCAGTGTAAATTCACAAAAACGGAAACTGGAACTTGAAGTTTCTCAACGAACCAGGGAGTTAAATCAAAGTAATTATGAACTGTTAAGGGCAAAAAGAGATACCGATGATATTCTCAATCATGTGGAGGAAGGGTTGTTCCTTATAAATTCCGGTTTTGAAATTGGTTCACAATATTCTTTGGCACTGGAAAGAATGTTGAATGAGAAGAATATTGCACATTTAAATTTTCTCAAATTACTGGAAAGAAAAGTAAATAATAATGTGGTAACCAGTACCAACGAATATCTGCAACTGATGTTTAAAAACGATGTAGATGAAGAAGCATTGAAAGAACTCAATCCACTCCAGGAAGTTGAAATTAATTTTACTGATGAAAATGATGCCTGGATTTACTCAAAATATCTGAATTTCAATTTTAAACGAATTTGTGACGATCACACCATCCTAAATTTAATTGCTACGGTTATTGATGTAACAGACCAAGTTCATTTAACCAAAAAATTAAAACTGTCTGAGGAACGAACCCAGAATCAAATGGAATGGCTGGTTAATATTCTACATATAGAACCTGCCTTGTTAAATGAATTTTTAGCCGGCGTGGATAATGAATTAAACTATGTGGATTCACTTTTAAAACATGCTGAAGGAAATGGCAACCTCCGACATATCCTGGAAGAGATTTACCGCTCAATGCACTTAATAAAAGGGAATGCCACTCTTCTCGATTTAAAGTTTTTTGCTGACCTAGCCCATCAATTTGAAGATAGAATCAATGAAGTTAAAAGAAATACTCAGATTCAGGCGAGTGATTTCATTCCATTGGTGCTTAGACTGGGTGAATTAAAGCAGCGTCTTTACGAGGTGAAAAAAATAATTGAACGTATGAGTTCATTTCATCAACATTTTCAAATAAAGAAAAGTGAAGAGAGTGACCTGTTATTGCGTTCAATTAAGAATTTAATTCAGAATTTGGCTAAGGATCTTGAAAAAGAAGTGGAATTTAATTATAGCAATTTCCAATCTGTATCTTTACCCTATCAATATCGTTTGCTGGTAAAAGAGATTTTAATTCAGTTTGTGCGAAATGCCCTTTATCATGGAATAGAAAGCCCACAAGAAAGGATTCTAAATAAAAAACGCCCCCTAGCCACCATCACTCTTTACACCGAGGTGTCGGAAGATGTTTATAGTTTTACTTTTAGAGATGACGGCCGGGGCATTCAGATTAACAAATTACAACAGCTTGCGATAGCCAGTGAGAAATATCCTCGAAAGCAGATTGAGAATTGGAGTGATCGTCAAATTGCTCAGCTTATCTTTGAACCAGAATTTACAACTGCCGAGAAAGCTAATCATTTCGCAGGACGAGGTATTGGTTTAGATATCATTTATCAAAAAATATTAAAACATAAAGGTAATATAGAACTCAATTTTGAAAAGGGAAGTTTTTGTGAATTTAAGGTTTCGATTCCCTTAAAAAAGACTAGAAAAATATCCGTGAATAGAAATAAAAGAAAGAAGCAGATCACTGTCTAAATGGAGATGTCTCAAGTATAAGGGTGATACTTTAAAGATGAAAAACAAAGCGAGGTAGATATGCAGGAGAAATTTAAAATTTTGATCATTGATGACTCGGTGACCATTCGTCAGGCCATTGAAAAAAATCTGAGTAATTTTCCATTGGAGGTTGTTGGGATGGCAGGTGATGGCAAAACTGCTTTGGAACTGTTTAGGAATACACAACCTGATGTAGTGACTTTGGATATCACCATGCCAGAGCTCGATGGAATAACCGTACTGGAAGAAATGATGAAGATTAAGAAAGATGTCAAGGTAATGGTAATCACTGCTTTGAAAGATAAAGCTACTGGTCTAAGGGCTATTCAAATCGGCGCAAAAAGTTATTTGGTCAAACCTTTTACCTCGGAAAAACTTAAAGCAGCATTTAGTCGAATGATGGGAATTAATTAAAACCTGGGAGCGATATAATTATGAATGAGACTGATCTTCACTTTTTTATTGATAGCACTGTCAATTATTTTGAAGAAGTAACTGGTGAGCAGGCCATAACGGGAATTCCTTATTTAAAGGGAAAAGAGCCGGTAGTGTTGGATTATTCAGGAATTATCGGAATCTCTGGTAAAAGAAAAGGATGTGTATATATCACTACTACAAGTGAAATGTTAAAAAGTCTGGCAAATATAATTCTGAATGATCATCAAGCTACGATAGAAACTGTCAAGGATTTAACTGGGGAAATTGCCAATACTATTTCTGGTAATGTTCGAGAAGCTTATGGGAGCAGTTTTATGATTTCGGTTCCGGTTGTAGTGGAAGGGCGGGCTAAAGATATCCGATTGCCAGAACATGTACAGACATTTGTAATACCTATAACATGGAAAGAATATAAATCTTTTCTGGTGGTTTGTTTGGAATAAACATCACCGGATATAGATAGTATTCAGATGGAATAGTATGAATAATGACGATCAAAGTATGCCATTTTCTGCTTTAGAACCAAACGCTGAGACCGGGAAATGGGAAAGTCAGTGGCGTGATCTGGAGCGGGTGATGCATTATCTGCTTCAACATACCGGTGAAGGTATTTTCTTTTTAACCCAAGATTTGGTTATTCAGGAATATTATTCTAAAGCGTTGCAAGAAATACTAGGTATCAGTAATCTCAGGGGGAGAAATCTGATAAATCTATTAGAAAATCGCATTCCTAGTCAAATAATTGAGAATACTAAAGAATATCTGCAGTTGATGTTCAGACCAGATTTAGACGAAGAAGTAATTAACGAATTGAATCCTCTGGTAGAGACAGAATTTTTTTATGAAGATGAATGGGGAATTTGGACTTCTTCGAAATACCTTTCATTCACTTTCAGAAGGGTAACGCAGGAGAAAAATATAATATTACTATTAATTACTATAAAGGATGTAACCGAAAAAATATTACTATCTAAAAAGATTCAACAAACCGAGGAACATACTCAAAAGCAGATGGAATGGCTAGTTAACATTTTGCATGTTGAGCCAGAGATGTTAAAGGAATTTTTTATAGGAGTGGAACAGGAATTAGCCAATATCGAAGAAATCTTAAAAAATGCCAAGGATACTAAAAATCCACGAGAACTGATTGAGAATATTTATCGATCTCTGTTTATCATTAAAGGGAATGCTTCAATGTTGGATCTGAGATTTTTTACAGATAAGACTAATCAGTTTATCAATAAAGTTTTCAAATTACGCAATAAGTCAGATTTAAATGGAAATGATTTTGTTCCAATTGTAGTATCATTGGGAGATATGCGGGAAATTCTAAAAGAAGTCCAAACTATTTTTAAACGCATAAGTCATTTTCACAATCATTTCCGGATAAAACGTGCCTATGAGAGTGAACTTTTGGTGCATTCTTTGAAAACGCTTATCATCAGCTTAAGTAAGCAACTTGGCAAAGCTGTTAAATTTGATTATAAGGATTTTGATGCTTTATCTATTCCTTATTCTTACCGCAATATGGTTCGAGATATTTTATTTCTTTTAGTTAGAAATACCATTCTTTATGGAATTGAGGATTTCGATCAAAGGAAGTCGTCGAATAAAGACCCAAATGCTATTATTAAGATTTCTTCCATGATAAACGATGGATTTTTGGGTTTAGTGATGAAACATGACGGAAGAATTGATAGAATCGAAAGAATGATTCAGAGATTAGTTACCTATGAACCAGATGAAAATCTACCTGAAAGTAGCTTAGAAGGAATACAAGTGACACAGCTGCTATTCACTCCAAATTTACAAATGGATAATGAACGCGAATTAGAGGCCAGTTATTCAATGGATATGGAATTACTTAAACGTAAATTAAAAGAAAAAGGTGGGCGACTCAAAATTACCTTTACCAGTGAGGATTGTTGTGAATTTAAAATTCTGTTACCATTAAGGAGAGTGTAAACTATCGAGAATGATTTTGTGATTTGTGTATTGGTTATTTTAGGAACTATCAAGATTTGAAAATAGAAAACGTTAAAACCACCTGATTCTTTGCAATCGTCTATTTTATACCTGTTCTAGGTAAGAGAACGTCCTCCATCCACATTGATGATAGTGCCGGTAATAAAATCACTTCCCTCAATTAAAAATGCGACTGTGTTGGCAATATCCTGTGGATCACCAAGGCGTTTTAGGGGAGTCCTTTCAATCAGATAATTTTCTTCAGCCGGATCATATTTTTCTGCCAACATCACTGTACCAGGAGAAACTGCATTGACGGTAACATATGGGGCTAAGGCTTTGGATAGACCTTTTGTCAGTGCAATAATCCCTGCTTTTGATATACAGTAGGGGATATAGCTTGGCCATACTGTTTCAGCTGAGACATCAGCAATGTTTATTATTTTTCCGGAACGTTGTTTAACCATAAATTCTCCTATGATTTGACATCCATAAAATGTTCCTTTAAGGTTAACATCGAGAAAGTTGTACCAATCTAAGTCGCCGACTTCAAAAAATGGTGTTCGGTAGAATATAGCTGCGTTATTAACTAACACATCGATCTTTTTCCATTTTGCAACAATTGTCTGAAGGATTTGATGCCAATCCGTTTTTTTACTTATATCCCCTTTAACAATTAGACATTCTTTTCCAGTCGAACGAATTAGTTCAGCAGTATCGTCAGCCTTGGATTTCTGAGAATTATAATGGATGGTGACAAAAGCACCTTTTCTGGATAAGTTTAGAGCAATAGCTCTACCCACTCGCACATTGCTGCCGGTAATCAAACAAACACTGTTTTCCAAGTTCATTTTTATCTCCATAAAAGTTGTATTTATTGCAATTTGCTACAAATAGTAGTATAATTGAGAAACTTTTGATTAGCTAGAATACAAAAAAATAAATTTAAATGGCAAAATATATGATTGCTAGAATAAATAACTATATTCAGCGGCGATTGCAACAGGAAAATTTAGAGGTGGTTCCGCTGAAAAGAGTTGCAGTGTGGTTGGCGGAAGAAGGGATTCTGCAAGATACATTATCAAGTCCAGGATTTCCGCTGAGACGGCATGTGTGGAGGGAAAATATTTTTGGAGCTAGTAAAATAGGCCAAAAATATTGGGTGGTGGCCCGTCTTAAACAATATGAGGAAATATTAGATCCAGGTGATCTGAGGGAAATTTTTGGATTAAAATCGAGAACGAGTTTATACCGAAAGATAAAACAAGAAAAGATCCCATTTATCAGAAATAGAAAAAGGGGGATTTATTTTAGAATTTCAGAATTATTGACTTGGGCGCTTGAGAGAAAAGATTCAGAGATATATCTGATGATGCAAAAAAAATATAATGAAATAAAACGAGAGTCAGCATTTCCAAAATTGAGGTGAGCAAATATATAATTAAAATAAAACAGTAAGCTCCATATTAGTAAGGAGAACATTATGCGCCGTTTCACCCCGTTCATCGTAATTGGTATTTTGTTGCTTTGTTTTTTAATTATTGGTTTGATTTTTGACAAACCTACAGGTTCATTTTCAATATGGAATCAATTGACCCCACCTGAGAAAAGTAAAGTTGCTCGCATTAATTCTGTTTCGCCGCCCCACCCTGATGGAGGTAAATCCAATATAAGTTTAGCGTCAATTATACCAATACCACGACCAGGTGGAGGTAAACCCACTATAAGTTTAGCATCAATTATACCAATACCACGACCAGGTGGAGGTAAACCCACTATAAATTCTATTCATGGGAAAGTGTGAAATTTTGTAAAAATTTAAACAAGAGTTTTATAGTCATCAATATAAAAGGAAATTATTTTTTTAATATGTCACTGCTGTCCCAAATAAATCAAATTCATAAGTGAGTTTCCTATTCTATAAGGCTTTTTAGACAAGTTTTTTTCGTTTTGTAAATCAGGTTACTGTTCAAACTTAT
>MESS01000065.1:4981-6430 GCA_001771055.1 Caldithrix sp. RBG_13_44_9 | reverse complement strand
GTAATCAGTGAAAGGGGTTCGCTGCCAGATCTTTTTACTGGTGGGGAGTGGTTCCAGGAAATCGATGGTTTTAACTATTTTATATTTCAAGCAAGGGGCAGCGGCAGGATTTTTGTAAGCATGGTAGCGGGAGGCATCATTCAGAAATTCGACCAGGCGCTGGGTGAGACTGTCCGTCTTATGGCGGGTATAGGCCAGGCTTTTACCCCAATCACCGGTGACATTGATGTCGATATTTTCTCCCTTTACCGGAAAATATTTTACCACCAGCACCGGGATCTCGATAGGATATTTAACGACAGGTGGTTGGGCCAGTGCTTGAATTGTTATCGATAACAAGACATAGCAAATAAAAAAGGAGCGATGCATTATTCTCTCCCCTGGTTGTTATGGAATAAAATAAAAAAAAAATTTGTAAATCCCTACATTTTTTCTTTCAGACAACGTGAAAATTTTTAAATCTATTAAGAATTTTTATTTTTATTTTTTTAGAAAATTAAAGGTGTTTAACATTTTTAAGAATATTCCTATTGTTTACACCGCAGCCGGAAGCCACCGAGCTTTAGCTCGGTGTATTTTCCTGCAAGGAAAATAATTTCCAGCACAATAAATTTATATTATTACCTTTTTTTTTGAACCATAAAGAGATTATCTCTGTTTCGCGATTTTAAAATGATTTTAAACAATTCCATTATCTACACCGACTGTAAAGGTCGGTGACTACCGCTCGGTGCATTTTCCTGCAAGGAAAATAATTTCCACTTAACTTAATCTCCCTGATTTGAACAAATATTTCATTTCACTGCTGTCCAAAATAAATGATTCTTACGAAGGTGACTATTGAAAAATAAGGCATTTTAGATAAGTTTTTTGCGTTTCATAAGTCAGGTTCAATATTTGTGTTAAAATGCTGTCCAAAATAAGAAACATGAATTTAGGATACTATTAGCTATATACCCTTATTTTTCAATGAATTTCATACTGAAGATATAAGTTTTGAGATAAAAGACCATTTTGCTGTCCAAAACATCTTAGTAAAAAACCTTATTTTGGACAAGAGTGATTTCATTTGGTAAATTGAATTACATATCTCTCTCCATTTTTTGCTTCAAAGGATACACTCCCTTCAGTTCTTAAGTTAACCGTTTTATTAATTTGTTTATACTCATCATCAGATACTGAGATTGTGAATGGAAATTTTGCATCATAATCTATTTTGATCTTTACCTTTTTTTCCTTTTTTATTAAGTAAGAAACCTGAAAATCAATACCCCGGTAATGCAGTTGGATTATTGTATATTCCTTACCGGGAATGTACAATTGAGGCGGAATGGCCGGGGTCAGATAGAATTCAAGGCTATTTAAATCTCCCGATTCCCGGAAGCCGATGATGCTGCGAATGATATGCGCCGGCAGGGTTGCTCCCCAGCCGTAATTTTCCCCTCCGGG
>MESS01000065.1:4773-4930 GCA_001771055.1 Caldithrix sp. RBG_13_44_9 | reverse complement strand
AGAAAATGGTTCATCTTTATTGACATACATAATGGAAGATGAATCGGTTCGCTGGTAAACCCGCTGGGCGATATCGAAAATTGCCTGTGAGGCCAGCAAAGGCTGACCGGCATTCCAGGCGGCTTCGGTAAAGGCCTGCACTGCAGGCGGCCACTGT
>MESS01000065.1:1428-4518 GCA_001771055.1 Caldithrix sp. RBG_13_44_9 | reverse complement strand
GTTTTTAAATAAGGATAAAGCTGGAAAACCCAACTTGAGTCTGCAGTCGAAAGATAGATAGTACGAATGACATGGAAAGGAAATCCCCACATAGGGGCAGTGCCGCATTCCGAGCCATCAGCTCCGATCATGTTCACACTGCCATCTTCGCGGACACAGGGTACATTGGGCATGATGGCATCAGCAAACGTCCCAAAGATCACTTCCTTGGCCAGTTCGGGATCAGCGTAGCTGAAAGTCCACATATCTAATGCAGTTTCCCCCATC
This sequence comes from Caldithrix sp. RBG_13_44_9, assembly GCA_001771055.1. Lineage (GTDB taxonomy): Bacteria > Calditrichota > Calditrichia > RBG-13-44-9 > RBG-13-44-9 > RQOF01. Next base: position 4,251 of record MESS01000065.1, on the reverse strand, counting down.
ACCAGCCGGGGAGAATGAACCTGCATGGCGTCCCAGGGATGCTTGAAAATTCCAATGGGTCGCCGGATATTCATGCGCAGGGTTTCCCAGTCATACACCCAGCCATGTTTCCAGAATTCCGGCCAGTCTCCCTGCAGTTGCGGACATTTGGACCAGAACTCATTATCTTCTTTAAATTTTTCATTCAGGATAACCGCAGCTTTTTGTCTGGCTTTTTCCAGCTCTTCCAACGTCCATTGTTCATTTTTTCCGCGACAGAGATAGACCCATCCTGACTGTTTGCTATTTGCTGTCAGGGTAATCTTATATGACAGTACCGGATAGATCGGCCCTTCTCCTTTAAGAAAATATTGGCGGGATGAATCGGATTCCGGCTGCTGCAGCCATTTCTTCCAATCCTGTTCTGACAAAGCGGCCGTGTGAGACTGACTTTCCCAGTCGGAGGATAACAGAAACACATCACCGTAAGCCCAGATCTTACTGACCATGGCATCCTGCTTTTCCAGGTAGCTGCTGGAAAGTCCGTTGCTTCCCCACCACTTATTTTCCCATAGACCATAGATATTGCTGGCATTCACGAAAATGGTTTTACTCTCGTTACTGCTGTTTTCAATTTCCAGCAGGCAGGCAAGGGTATTTTCACGCGGCAAAAAATATTTCAAACTAAAGTTCATTTTCTGAAATGACCAGTCATAACTCATCACATTTTTAGTATGATAGTGCGAATAGAGTTCGACTTGTTGCTGCTGAAAATCCTGGCTGTCAAAAAAATGGTTTTCATCGATGGTCACACTGAACTGCAGCAGTGATAAATAATTGACATGCCCTTGTGGACCTTCGCCATAACTTCCCCAGAACTGTTTTTTCCAGTAGCCCATACCGAGCGGTGGCAGGGAGCGGATCACCCCGCTGCGGTTGAATACCATGGAGTGGTAAGGATTATCGAGATAGCCGTGGGGAGTAAAATTTTCTAAAGGTACAGAGGATATCAAACCAGAATAATCTAAAGACGAGTTGTTAACCTTTTCCTGGCTGATCTGCGCAACGTTTGGAGTGAAGAATATGACAAGCACCAAAATAGAAAAAAATCCTACTCTCATAGAGAATAAATCTCCTTTATAAGGTGGGAACTACCGGATTAAAACCATCTTTCGAATGGATATATAATGATCACTTTGTAATCGATAGAAATAAATTCCGCTACTCACAGCTCTTCCCTGATGATCATTTCCATCCCAGTCTATGACAATTTTCCCAGCATTAATATCATCATCAGCAAGAGTTCTTATCAAACGCCCCAGCACATCATAAACTTCCAATTTTACTTTTCCTCTTTCCGGCAGAGTGAAGGAAATCCTGGTGAAGGAATTAAAGGGATTAGGATAATTTTGTTCAAGATTGAATTTTTGTATGCTTTCCTCATTATCTGGATCAATCTTAATGTACACATCATTCAATTCGCCCGGTGTACCATGGTTGGAAGAAGCGGCCCAGCTCTCCGGCAGACTGTTATCCAGGAATGGATTCTTCAAGGCTAAAGTGGGGCCATTTCCGTTGGGCTGAGTTGGCCAGGGAGCTGTCACACCAAAGGTTAAGGAATCGATCAGCGCTCCCTGTGAATTATAAAGCCGGACAAGCTCACCATCGCTGGTCAGTCCAAAATCCATGTTTCCCAGATAATTGGTAACAGCCGGGAAAAACGGAATAAAAGCACTGGTATCACGGCACAACACAATGTACCCATCAGCCGGCAAGATGGTACCGGCTGGAAATGTGAAGACATGAATATCCTCAGAATCTTTGAACTGCCAGCCGGAGATATCCAGCACCGATTGAGTGGAATTATAAAATTCAAGCCAGTCTTCGGTTTCGAAAGTGGCTATCGAGTTGTAATTTATTTCATTGATCACCACCGGACTGGTCTGCTGGGTGTCGGGTTCAAACAGCGCAGTGATGGTCTGATTATCAGTGAACAGGATGGAAATAGCAGGAACATTCGGAGCAGAGACACCACTCCAGCCCTGAAATCGATATCCCGGTTTGGGAATGGCGGTTAATTTCACCGGAACGGAGGGAAAATATTTCCCTTTCCAGGGAAAATTTTCCAGGATCAGGTGATTAAGTTGTATCAGGCCGGTGGAAGCGGGCGAGACATTTACATTCAGAGTCCCCACTCCCCCATCGTACAGTTGAAATTCATCTACAATATGCTGGCGGACAAAATCACCCCGCAGCCGGGCAAATTCAGTAGCAACAGCAATATTGGAATACCACTCTTCCAGAGAGTCAATGGATTTACCCAGCCACCATGGCCCCACAAAACTATATTGCCAGCGGGCAATGTGATATGGCATGGCAGCGGCAATTCCGTTTTCCATCTGTTCAATGATCTGGAGAACGCGGGTGGAATCGAAAGTGGTGTTCAGGTGATCAGCATAGCGGTTGATGAAATCCTGACGAAAGGTTTGATTCTCCAGCAAATTAAAGAATAGTAAAGTGGTTCCGTTCTGCTGGCTGCGCATCTCATTGAAGGTATTGGCATCCGCTCCCAGATGTCCGGCATGGAAGGCGTAATCCATATCGTAGAGCATCCATTTCCATCTGCCACCAGGGACTCGCGGCCGCCAGCAACGTACATTATTCCACGGCCAGTCCGGATTGGCAAAATAGAGCACCGAGAGAATGTAGTCCATAAAATTGTCAACATCCATTTGGGTGGTGACATAACTGTAATTAGCCGGAATCGTTAAATCCTCGGTATCAACAAAATGAAGCAGGGAATGATAATGAACCAGGTCTCCGTGCAGAATCGAATCACGTTCC
>MESS01000065.1:158-1378 GCA_001771055.1 Caldithrix sp. RBG_13_44_9 | reverse complement strand
TTCATTCATTTTTTCGCGAATATTATGGATACCCCAGATCTTTCCATTGATGAACACCATGGCAGGTCGATAGGCCTGGATATCAACATCTGTTTCCGAGATCAAAGTATGCATCATGGCATCGCGGAAGAAAGTTTTTCCCCAATCCTGACCGGAATTTCGTAATACGATGGCCTGGAATTCGGAGATCGGTTTGGAAGGGAAGATCTGGTAATTGATCTCCGGATAGCCATAGCGGTCACGGGCATAAATGGCCAGTGACTTCTGGGGATACAACCGGCTCCAGGAACCGAAAATCTGAACCCCGGCATCCAGACTGAAACCGGGTGTGCCGTCCGGTTCAAAAAATTCCAGATGCAGCGGCTTTTCCCAATCCTGCCAGAAATTAGCTCCAAAATGAGGATAATCCGGACTGGCATTGGGTCCCATCACGTAAATCCCGGTTTCCCAATCGAAGAAATTCGCCGGATCGGTACAGAGAGAAATAACCGGTAAAGAATATTGTTCATTGATAAAGTAGGTTTGAGTGATGGTCTGACTGGGCAGATAACCAGGTGCGAAAGTACAGGCGGCCAGGACTCTGGTCGAATCGATGAGAATAGGACCTGAATAAAGTAAGCAGGTATCAGAGGGAGTAACTCCATCCAGAGAATAATAGATCACTGCCTGGGGGGTTGAGGTGGTGAGAGAGATATTCATTGCATTGTTGTAAAACCCGGCCGGTTCAGAAAATTGCGGAGGTTCGGCAAAGTACTGATACCCGGGAGTGACATTGCTGCTGCCAGGGGTGGACTGGCTGAACATATACCAATTATCGGATCCATCCGGCTGACGGCCGCGGGAAATATCCGGAGGCTGATAGCCGCTATTGACACTATCAATCAGATTTCCAGAGGAATTAGTGAGAAACAAATTCTCTCCGGTAGAACGAACTTGAAAATTAGCATGCAGATTAGGGACCTGCAGCTGCAGGATGGGAGCAGGACCACGGGGATTGGATGGAATGGCACTCATCTCGAAAGTCAAAAAAGGAATCAGAGTAAGGTCTGAGGAATACAGCTGTTCATTATGCACCTGTAATGCCAGCACATTGTCACCTGGCTGAATAAACTGGCGATCAATCCGAATGCCATCCAGGGGTAAGCCGCGATAAAGATTGGCTTCGTGGGACGAACCGGCAAATTCATTATAAGCTGGGGGAGTACCGATATAACCAATAT
>MESS01000065.1:0-147 GCA_001771055.1 Caldithrix sp. RBG_13_44_9 | reverse complement strand
ATCTCATTTCCGTTTAAATAAGCCACAAAGGCATCATCATAATCCACATGCAAGAGAATTCCTTTGATCACACTGGTATCACTGATGATGATTTTCTTGCGGACGAAAATGGAAACCGGCCCGGGAGTAAAGGGATCGGGAGGTCCC
>MESS01000064.1:5743-7352 GCA_001771055.1 Caldithrix sp. RBG_13_44_9 | reverse complement strand
ATGAGAGCCAGCTGGTTCAAAAAACAGGGGTATCAAAAAGCAGATAAGGACGGTATGCGGATTCTGCTGTGGAAACCATTTGTTAATGACGCTGTACCTCCCAGATGGATTCGGGAGAAAAAGCGTCCCCAAAACATCCCCGGAAGGGTCAGTGTGACCGCCTTTATGAATGGCTGGTGTCCGGCGCAGAACCTGATTTTCGAACGCGCTAAAAGAGCAGCCAGTGAATTGGGAGAAAAGGTAGCATTCCGGGAAATCAATACCTTGCAACGGGAAAATTTCCTGGAATGGGGAATCAGTGATGGGGTATTTGTAGAGGGAAAGGCCTTGCGTACCGGACCACCACAAAAATATGAAAAAATCAAAAAGATCATTTCCCGGAAACTCAAAAAACTTTAAACCTGCGGCAGACATCCATAATTATTGTCAATCAGTTGCTTCCATTACAGTTATTGGAATAAATTTAAATAATTCGTATCAGAATGGTTCTAAGGAACAATATGAAAATTTTATTCCTGCAAAACTGTGAAACCGAGGGAATGGGAATATTTGAAGAATATTTCAGCGACCACAGATTCGAATACGAAATTTTTCCGGCTTACCGCGGCAAGAGATTTCCTGCCATTGATAAGTATTCAGCCTTTCTGGTTGGCGGCACTCCCATTTCAGTTAACCAACTCCATCAACATCACTTCCTGAGAAAAGAATGGCATTATCTGCAGAAGGTTCTCAGATTGAATAAACCTTACCTGGGGATCTGTTTCGGCGGTCAGTTATTGGCCAGGTTGCTGGGAGCAAATGTGAACCGGTGTCCGCAGATGGAAATTGGAGGTTATGAGGTGCGTCTGACCCCGGCAGGTCAGAAAAGCAAGATCTTCCAGGATTTTCCCGAATATTTTCCGGTCTTCCACTGGCATGGCGATACTTTCGGCATACCACCAGGTTCAAGATTACTGGTGGAGGGAAGGGATTGTAAACACCAGGCTTTCAGCTACAAGAATGCTTTAGCATTGCAGTTTCATCTGGAGGTAACTTCACGTGAAGCCGAGAAGTGGGCCAGGAAATATAAAAATGAACTCAGGCTGTTTAACAAGACCAAAACCCGGGTCGTTAATGAGAGTAAAAGAAAAGAAAAAGAGATGAAACGACTGGCCTTTTTACTTCTTGATAATTTCTTTCAATTGATTGATCCCAGAATGAAACTCTGAAAATTTGTGATGATAAATTCGAGCATAGTGCCAGGATAGATATAAAATTATATCAGGATCATTGGAAAACAAAAAATGAATCCCCCATCTTTGTTGATTCATTTACGGGATATTATATTGCTGCCCTTTTCGGTTATTGTGATCATCCCTTATTTTATCCTCGAAGCCGGTTCCGATTTTCAGGCCGAAATTACTTTTAGAAATATTTTAGGATTAGTGTTGCTGGGCATGGGTATTTTGCTGTTCTTTTCAACAGTTTATCTTTTTAAGACCATTGGTCGAGGTACCCTGGCTCCCTGGCAGCCAACCCAGAAACTGGTAATCTCTGGTCCTTACCGTTATTGCCGGAATCCAATGATCAGCGCTGTCCTGATGATCCTGTTAGCCGAGACACTCCTCTT
>MESS01000064.1:5300-5515 GCA_001771055.1 Caldithrix sp. RBG_13_44_9 | reverse complement strand
TCCCGGCAGTCTGACATTGGAAGAAGCTGCCGCTCTGCCCATCGCCGCTCTAACTGCTCTTAGTGGTTTACGAAAATGTGGCAGCATCCAGGGTAAGAAAATACTGGTCAATGGAGCCACCGGCGGAGTGGGACATTTTGCCATGCAAATTGCCAGAGCGTGGGGTGGCGTGATCACAGCGGTTTGCAGTACCAGAAACATTGAGCTGGCAAAAA
>MESS01000064.1:4811-5145 GCA_001771055.1 Caldithrix sp. RBG_13_44_9 | reverse complement strand
ACCTTTTCCTGGATTATCCCAAGCCTTTGGCAAAGACTGACCGGCGGAAAAAAAATAGTCGCAGCCAATATGCGTTCGCGACCGAAGGATTTTATCGAATTAGAACAACTGCTCGCAAGCAGGTTGGTGAAACCTTATATTGAACAAATCTTTCCGTTACCACAATCCACCGAGGCCTTCCGAATCCTGGAAACGGGAAGGGCCCGGGGGAAAATTATCATAACCATTTAAGCTTGATAAGCCGGAAATTGGAGGGAACTCAGTAATTGTTGATGCAAATGATTTCTCCAGATTTTTCCTGTTTCATTTCCACTACCTTCGCAGAATGATTTTT
>MESS01000064.1:1014-4777 GCA_001771055.1 Caldithrix sp. RBG_13_44_9 | reverse complement strand
ATCTGGGGCCTTCTAAGGAATGAGAGCGATGATTCAAAAGCGTGAAATGGTTGATGGAAAGTATGAGAATGCCCGCAGGTTAAAAAAGTTGATTCGCATTCATCAGATTGATATTGCCGGGATTTCCGATTTGACAACTTTGAAAAATATTCCCAGCGGAATAAGCCTGCAGCACACCGGCCTGCTGCAATATTATCGATATGCCATTGTTCTGGGAGCTCAATATGGGAAACTGGGGAAAAACAGCACCGGGGAAGAAACCTCTTTATTCCTGGAAAAAATTGCCCACGAAATAACCAGTCATATCATCGAAAAAGAAAAATTTACTGCTCTGGTTGTTCATCCCGAAGATGAATTTGATCCGGTCAAACGAATCGGATTACTGTCATTGAAGGTACTTGCCAAAAGTGCCGGTCTTGGTTGGCAGGGACGGTCTCTGCTGATTGTATCGCCGGAATATGGACCGATCCATCGGTTGGTGGCTGTCTTGACTAATCTGCCTCTGCTATCTGATAAATCCATTCCCAATCAATGTGGAAATTGTTCCCGCTGTATCGATCATTGTCCCCAGAACTCCCTCTCGCTGGTAAAATTCCAGGATCATCCAGCCAGCCGGGAAGAAGTACTGAATATAGACAGCTGTCTGGGAGATTATTCCTGCACAGTGTGCATCAGAGTATGTCCCTGGCTGAAATATGACGCCTGATTAAAAAATCGATTGATTCATCTCCATTTTTTTAACATTTTCAAGCCTATCCAGGGAATACCTGAGGTAACTCCCCTGGCCATTGAGGATGATTGATAGAGTGACATCTTATTTTTCCATTAAGTAAAAAATGTTTCTTATTAAACAATCTCTCTAGAGAAAGGCGAAAATGAAGATCGAACATTTAAAATGGATCCCCAGGGTTCTGGCGATGATATTTATCTTTTTCCTGCTGCAATTTTCCTTTAGTATATTTACCAGTCCAATTTTATTCTGGCTAAAAATAAAGGGATTCTTCATCTATTCCTTCCCGGCATTGATGTTTTTAATTACCCTGATCTATTCCTGGAAATATCCTAAAATTGGGGGAATCATTTTCATGGTATTAGGTTTAATATTCACCGCCTACTTTCATACCTACAGCATAATCACTTCCTTTTTTATTATTACTCTTCCAGCCATGCTGATCGGTGGTTTGTTCATTTACTATTCTATTAAAACCAAACCAGCCAAGTGATGATACTGCTAAAATATCTTCTAAAACTTAATATGGAGATCAAGCAAAGGTATTTATCAATAATTGAAGTTCTATCGACCCTTATAATCCGGCGTGTCGCTATACTGCTTTTCATCATATTCTATTCCTTCTGACATTGAATTATTTAAAAAATTCATCTAAGATGCTTGCTCTAAAATAGGGAGAAAAAAATATGAAACCGTCCGACCCAGATAAATTGCGTTATCCCATTGGAACTTTTAAAAAGCCTTTCCCCATCACCCCGGAGATAATAAAGATATATCAGCGGGATATCGAATCCTTTCCGCAACGATTGAAAAACGAAGTTGCCCATTTAAGTGAGGATCAACTCAATACTCCCTATCGTTCCGGCGGCTGGACTATCCGTCAGTTGATCCATCATTGCGCTGACAGCCACCTCAATGCCTATATCCGCTTTAAACTGACCTTGACTGAAGACAACCCTACCATTAAACCTTATGATCAGGAACGCTGGGCAGAATTGCCGGATGGTATCACTCCTCCAATAACTGTTTCACTTCAGCTCTTGGAAGGTCTGCACTATCGCTGGACGTTACTGCTGAAAAATCTGAAAAAAGGCGATTTAGTCCGGACTTTTTTTCACCCGGAACATGGCAAAGAATTTCGGTTGGAGGAAGTGCTGGGTCAATATGCCTGGCATGGAAATCACCATCTGGCTCATATTACTCAGCTGAAAAAGCAAAAGGGCTGGAAGTAAAAAATTTTATCCTGTGAAATTCATTCTAACAACAAGGATATGATAAGCAGTTAGACCGTTGGTCATTCAAGAAAGCTGATATCCATTGTTTATCCCGAATTGTCAGAAAAACCTCCCTGGTTCATTTTACCTGACAGACCTTTCTATCAAAATGTTTTTAGATAACAGAATTTTCCAGGAAGAGAACAGGCCACAATAACAATGCTGCCAGAAAAAACGAATAAGGTGAAACTGCCCCGAAATGTGGTCATGCTGGGACTGGTAAGCCTGTTCACCGATGTAGCCAGCGAGATGATCTATCCTCTTATTCCCATCTTTGTGGCCGCTCTCGGATCCGGAGCAATGCTGCTGGGTGTAATTGAAGGTGTAGCTGAAACCACTGCTTCGTTTATGAAACTGCTCAGCGGGGTGCTGTCCGATAAATTGCGAAAACGCAAGTCGCTGGTACTCATAGGTTATTCCATCTCTTCTCTGATCCGTCCATTCACCGGCCTGGTTTCTTCAGCCTGGCAAATTGTGTTCATCAGGATGCTGGATCGGGTTGGTAAGGGCATCCGCACCGCTCCACGCGATGCCCTCATTGCATTTTCTTCCGAAGAAAATCAGCGCGGGCGGGCTTTTGGATTTCAGCGGGCAATGGACCATACCGGCGCAGTATTGGGACCACTGCTGGCTTTGATTTCACTCAGCTTACTGATCATCTTTTTTCAACAAAAGGATTTACTACTTTCGCTGCGCTGGACATTTATCCTGTCGTTGGTACCCGGATTGGCAGCAGTCTGGATTGTTTTTTCACAGGTACAGGAAAAAATTGAGGATTCACAGGAAAGAAAATCTCTCAATTTTTCTTTCAGACAATTTGATAAAAATTTTTTAGACTATCTATCAATTGTATTCCTGTTTACTCTGGGGAATTCATCTGATGCTTTTTTGCTGTTCCGGGTAGAGGAGGCCATTGGTAAAAGCAGTGCCCTGCATGAATTGATTCGTCAAATCCCGCCGGTATACGAATTGTTCAAAAATTTCGGGGATAATAAATCACAATTACAGCTGTTGAATGTACTTTTTCTGCCGCTGATCTGGGGCTTTTTTCATCTCATCAAAGCATTATTTTCTACAGTATTGGGATCGCTGTCTGATAAAATCGGACGGAAACCGCTCATCGTTACCGGCTGGGGAATCTATGCCCTGGTCTATCTGAGCTTCTCTCTGCTGGATCATTTACCAGGCGGCTGGCAGATTTCCGGGACATTAATTCTATTCGCGGTATATGCTTTCTACTATGCCTTCTGTGAAGGAGCCGAGAAGGCGCTGGTGGCAGATGTGGTTCAACCAGGACTTCGCGGCAGTGCCTATGGATTGTACAATTTCGCGGTAGGTCTAGGGGCTCTTCCCGCCAGTATCTTTTTTGGATTGATCTATAGTACCTGGGGAGCTCAGATTGCTTTTACTACCGGGGCAGGAATAGCTTTGTTGTCTATGATCCTGTTAATGCTACTGGTAAAAGAACCAGAAACTCCATAAATTATTCCCACGGAACACGCTGAAAGGTTCTCCATTAATCTGAAAAAACGGTATAACGTTATAGCGGAATAAAGGTATATGGTATCATGGTATATGGTAGACGGCATACGGAAAAGGGACAAAGGTTAAAAATTAAAGATGCCGATAGTCACAATAGATCTTTAATTATTAACTATCAGCTTTAAACTATAACCTATGAATTGCCAACTGCAAACTGCCTGTCTGGCATCAGGGATGATGACCGGCCAACTTCTTTTGTCTTTTATCTTTTGTCTTA
>MESS01000064.1:0-596 GCA_001771055.1 Caldithrix sp. RBG_13_44_9 | reverse complement strand
AATCCCATTTTTGCATCTTCATGAATTCCAGAATCATCAGGCTGAAATGAAGGTAAGAAAAGTAAGCCGTCATTCGCCGCCACTGATCATCTTTCTCGGGAAATGCTATCTGGAGATTATAAAAAGTTACCTTCCGGCGAATTCTCAACAGGTAAAAAGTAAGGAAAGCAAAAAAACGAGCGACCGCTGGAAGAGATTTGTCAGGAATGGAGCAGACCAATTTTTCGATAAATTGATAGCCAAAAAATTCCAGTCGGTGTAGAACAGCTGTTTTTTCTTCCATGATTATCCCTTAATTACTCCCAACGGACGCAGTTTGGCAACTTTGCGGCTGATGCCGGATTGATGCATCACATCCACCACCTCGGCGACATCTTTATAGGCATGGGGCATTTCCTCGGCAATGGTTTTCATCCCTTTAGCCTGGATGATGATCCCTCTTTTCTTCAGGTCACCGATCAGGTCCACCCCCCGGGCTGCTTTCAACGCCTGATGCCGGCTCTGTACCCGCCCGGCACCATGACAGGTACTTCCAAAAGTGTCATCCATGGCCTGTGACGTTCCCACTGCCACAAAGGAATAGCGGCCCATATCCC
>MESS01000063.1:3208-5048 GCA_001771055.1 Caldithrix sp. RBG_13_44_9 | reverse complement strand
CGGTAATCTCCAGGGCATGCCAGAGGATATCTACTTCAAATATTTTCAATTCCATAAACTCCCTGGTAGTATTTTTTCATAAGTGTTTCGATAATTGTAAAACCTTTTTTAAGTCTGCTAAATTATCACCTTCTTAAACTTTTTCAAAATGTTTATGAAATATGTTTGGAAAACCGCCAGCTCAGAATTAATTTCGGGTGTTCGTGGCACTTCACAAGAGGTCATTCATAATGTCCAGACCTTTTAATAGATTTTTATTGATCCTTTCGCTGGTTGTTTTTCTGCTCTTAATCATATTCGCGCTGTGGGTTGGATATCAGCGCTGGAGAGATCCTCTGGCCGCCCTGGATTCAGAGGTGATCTTTCTGGAAAAAGTCAGCGAAAAGCAAACACCGGTGGAATTGTTAACCGAAAATAGAATTTATTCCGATGTTACCTTCTACAGCCGGGAACTGGATTCTATTCACGTGACTATCAGCCTGCCGGACAGCATTCCGGTAGAAGGACTGCCGATAATGATTGTTTTGGGAGGGCTGGAAATCGGGCGGGAGAGTCTCAAATATATACCTGCCCAGGGGCAGAATATCGTCATTGCTTATCAATATCCCTACCATCCCCGTTACTGGTATGATAAAAGTAAGATTACTCAGATTCCGGCCATTCAGGCAGCTGTGATGAAAGTACCGGCACAGGTAGTGGCGCTGGCTGATTGGGCTAAACAGCAGTTCTGGTCGGATAAAAAGCGGGTGAGTGTGCTGGGGTATAGTTTTGGAGCCTTTTTTCTTCCTGCCATTTATCATCTGGCCGACCATCATCAACTGAATCTGGGTCCGGCAGTGATGGCTTACGGAGGAGTTGATATCTATGCGGTCTTGATGAATAATTTAAAATTTGTGTCTGCTTTTCCCCGCATGATAGTGGCCTGGACTGCTGCCAGTGCCATCTACCCGATGGAACCATCCCTGCATCTGCCCTATCTTAAAGGAGAATTTCTGGTGATTAACGGCCGCACCGATCACCAAATTCCGGAAGTCTGCTGGCAGAAGTTTCAACAGCTCACTCCTAAGCCTAAAACGGTGATGATTCTCGATGCCGGTCATATGCATCCCAGCAAACCAGAATTAACCCTGCGAGTAGTGGAAATCAGCCGCCAGTGGCTTTTAGAACGCAATGCTATTAATCCCTGAACTCATTCCTTGGCTTTATAAAATCCGGTAACTTTTTAGTCTGAACTCCGTTAATTTTGGCTGATTTAAATACAAACTTAAACTGGAGGTTGATATGAATTTCATCAGTCGTGTGGTTATTGCTATTATCATATTGGTACTGTCACTGGGTTTTTTAACAGCACAGGTTTCGACTCAGACTGAAGCTGATCAATTTAAAGCACAGTGTGAGGCGGATTTCCAGCAGGCCCGGGAGCAATTTGAAAGGCTGGAAAAATTAACCGGTCCGAAGACGAGGGAAACGGTGCTGATTTCTCTGAATAATTTATGGCTGGCAATGGATCGCAGCGCTAACCTGGCCGGCATTTACCAGCAGGCTCATCCTGATCCGAAAATTCGGGAAATCGCAACTAATTATGACCAGAAATTTTCCAATCTGGAAACTGAAATTCAGCTCTCCCGTCCCATCTATGACGCAGTAGCCGCGGTGGATTTGAATGCAGCAGATAGCAAAACCAAACGATTCGCAGAGATTACCTTACGGGATTTCCGGCGCAGTGGGGTGGATAAAGATCCTACAACCCGTGATAAAATTAAAAAATTGGAAGAAGAGCTCGTCGTTCTCGGCCAGGACTTTGACAAAAATATCCGGGAGGGAGTGAGAAGTATTCAAT
>MESS01000063.1:797-3192 GCA_001771055.1 Caldithrix sp. RBG_13_44_9 | reverse complement strand
TCTGGCGGGATTACCGGAGGACTACATCCAGAATCATCCGGTTGGTGAGGATGGTAAAATTACTATTACCACTGATTATCCCAATTATATCCCATTTATCACCTATGCCACTTCTGATGTCCGGCGCTTTGAGTTGTATAAAGAATTCCGGCTGCGAGCTTACCCAAATAATGAAAAAGTGTTGCGTGATTTATTGCAGAAGCGTTATGAATTAGCTCAACTGCTGGGCTATAAGGATTATGCGCAGTATATCACCGAGGATAAAATGATTAAAAATCCACAGGCGGCTCAGGAATTTATTGACCGGGTAACGTCCGTGGCAAATCCCCGGGCAAAAAAAGATTATGAAGAAATATTGAGACGGTTGAAAAAAGAAATACCTGCTGCCGTTGAGGTAGGGGATTGGCAAAAAACCTATATTTCCGAATTAGTGAAACAGGAATCTTATAATATCGATTCCAGAGAAGTCCGCTCTTATTTTCCATATGAGCGAGTGCAGCAGGGATTGTTGGATCTCACCAGCAAACTGTTCGCAGTGAATTATAAGAAACTTGACACTCTGGTATGGCACCCTAGTGTGGATGTGTATGAAGTATGGCAGGATCAGAAACTCATTGGCCGCTTTTACCTGGATATGCATCCGCGTCAGGATAAGTTCAAGCACGCCCAGATGACGGAAAAGTTAACCGGGGTTTCCGGACGTCAGTTACCAGAAGCTGTGCTCATGTGTAATTTCCCGGGAGGTGACGAAACTCCGGGACTGATGGAGCACGATGATGTAAGCACCTTCTTTCATGAATTCGGACATCTCCTTCATCACATCTTTGGCGGACATCAACCGTGGCTGAAAATTTCCGGTATTGCCACCGAGTGGGATTTTGTGGAAACCCCTTCGACCCTGTTTGAAGAGTGGGTATGGGACGTTGAGATTTTAAAAACTTTGGCCGTCAATGAGGCCGGAAAGACCATCCCGGATGACCTGGTGAATAAAATGAACCAAGCTCGTAAATTCGGGCTGGGATTGAATGATGCACAGCAGATGTTTTATGCTGCCATCTCTCTGAATTTTTATAACCGTAAATATGATGCATTTGACCCATTGGAGATGGTGAAAAAGTTACAGCAGCAATATACTCCTTTCGCTTACGTGCCGGGTACTTATATGCACCTGGCATTTGGACACCTGGTTGATTATTCGGCGATTTACTATACCTACATGTGGTCGGAAGTGATTGCCAAGGATTTATACGGAGTTTTTGAAGAGAAAGGATTATTGAATCAAGCGGTGTCAGTGGATTATCGCAAGAAAATACTGGAACCAGGCGGGAGTAAGGATGCGGCCGATCTGGTGCGGGATTTTCTGGGGAGGGATTATTCTTTCCAGGCCTTTGAAAAATGGTTGAATGAGGATAAAAAATAAATAGAACACGCCTGCCTGGTGCCCGCCTGGCTAGCGGACAGGCAGACCGGGATGACGCGGAAAATGCCGATGATCACGGATATTTTTATTAGACAAAATTGAAATACAGTAATTATTTGTAGACAGAAAAATAGTTTTTAAAATTCTGCAGGATAATTGTAAATAAATTGAACGCTCCTTCCTGGTGCAAACAGGGATAGCGAGAAAAATACCAATAGACATGGATGTAATCAATGGACAAAATTGATTATTAGATTGTCAATAGCCCCGACTTTTACAGTCGGGGTTATTCATTAGCAAATGTTTAATTGTAGCTAAATTTTTCTGTCAACTCCCCCTTAGTAGGAATCTTTTTTTAATAATTTCCTGGAACTTATTAGTAAAAAGTGCTTTTCATACAAAAAATTAAGTTTTGATTTTATGTGATTTTCATTAGTATTCTGAATCAATTTTCTTTTATATTAGGTCAGTTTTTTTGAATGATGAACATAGGAAAGTGAAAAATATTTGGCTTATCTATACCTGATCATATCTCTAAATATGGCTGTTGCCTCCTTCATTATGATCCAGCACCGCAATAAGATGATCGTACGGGTTATCGGGCTTATATTAGCCTATATCGCGGCCGGGATTGCCCTGAAAGTCTTTTATATGCTTTCACCTTCATGAAGATTTAGATTTTATGTTATCCCTCTATATCGGTATACCGTCATTCCGTTAAATCGGTATAGCGGGGTTCAGTTATACCAGTAGCCCGTCATACCCACTTTAACACAGAACAGAGCTTTAAAGAGCATCCCCCTGGCCAAAAATAATTCATCTTGAATTATTTCCATAAATGCCTTAACTTCTCACCATAAACTTATTCTGGTCATTGAAATATTTTCATACCCTGATTTGATTCTCTCACTTGGCCAAGTGAAAAAAACAGTGTGAACTGCTTTCTACCGTTTCTAACCTAATTCTAGCTACCTT
>MESS01000063.1:602-744 GCA_001771055.1 Caldithrix sp. RBG_13_44_9 | reverse complement strand
CCAATTCACTTCTCAAACTGTTATCACTTTACAACTAGACCTGTACCTTTTTCTTCAGAAATGAATGTTCAAATTCAATCGGGAAGATGTTATTGCCGTAGGGTAATGTGACACCCCAGATAATGGAGATTTTCTCCGCCTA
>MESS01000063.1:357-468 GCA_001771055.1 Caldithrix sp. RBG_13_44_9 | reverse complement strand
GAGATCGATATTTATGAATTAAGCAAATGACACACTCTGGTTCTTTATGATTTGCTATGAGTGCAAATAAAGAATTTTATTAAGTGAATTCCCCCCCTTTTCAAAGGGAGA
>MESS01000063.1:0-113 GCA_001771055.1 Caldithrix sp. RBG_13_44_9 | reverse complement strand
AGCCATACTTTCCCAACGTTTTTGAGGGTTTGGGAAGGTCGGGAATGAACAACCAACTTGCCGACTTGACCGTGATGACACGTTTTTCCCGGCAAAATCCCCGCAGCTCCAAC
>MESS01000062.1:14123-14876 GCA_001771055.1 Caldithrix sp. RBG_13_44_9 | reverse complement strand
AATGGGGATTGGGCCATGTGTGTTCTCAACCGTTCACAAGCAGTCCAAAAATTCGAGTTCAAATGGAAGAATGAAATTGTTTTGGATAGCTTTTCGGGGAAAGAATTGCAAATTGATAAAAATATCTATGCCCTTAAGAATCTATGGACTGGCAAAGATTTAGGAATGACACAAAAAAATTTGAAAGCTGATGTTCCAGGACATGATATGCTTATGCTCCGACTGAGTAAAATGTAAAATACTCCTGCAGATATATTAGTATCAGCCCATTAATTCTGCCGGGTGTTTTAAAACGAGTACCACATTTGTAGGTTAATATATTTTCAGGCGGGCGATCTATCGCAGGTGCTTTTTCCATTCCAGGGGAATTCTATTCTGGTGATGCAAAAAACTCACCTTGAAAATATGACAAATCCCGTTGGTCCAGTTCTGAAGTGAGTTCTGCAATATAACAAGGATGGAAATTTTAACGGCTTCCCGTCTGAGGTTTTTGTTTATCCATTATAAATAAGGTAGGGGCGACCCGTTGGCTGACCTCTACCACCTATCGTGATCGTTATTTTACTGAGGTCTTTAATTTTATTTATGAAAACTCCAGGGCTGGAGGTCCATTGGTAGGCAGCAACTTTTGGGCCTGGGGAGGGGAGGGCACTCCCCGGGAAACGGTTGAAGCCAAATGGCAAAAGGGAGATCCTTACAGCGGCGATCCTCCACAGGAACCGCAGGGTCGAAATTCAGTGTTTGCATCGGATT
>MESS01000062.1:4750-14094 GCA_001771055.1 Caldithrix sp. RBG_13_44_9 | reverse complement strand
GCAAATAAAATGAAGGAACTAGGCAATTGAGCCGGAGAATCTGACTGGCCAGGTTCAACGATCATTACCATTAAATTAACGATATACTTTTTTAGGATACCGCCTGTTTTTAGCGAAAATCCCAGGGGAGAAATCGCAGTAATTAAAATCTTGATGGTCAATGGATTAAATTTCTGTTCTATGAATTGAACAGACCAGAATATTAGTTCTTCCGGAAATGTGGAAGATAGAGAGCCTCTGGCGAAGCTGCAGATAACGATCCTTCCCACCTTACAATTATACCGGGATAAGGAGTGTGCCAGGTTAATGATTTTCTTTTACTCAATTTATTTTCTGGACGTTTGAGGTGGATCTCCATCCGTCTAGTTAGGTCAGAGTTTTCTAGTGATCGGGACATAATAAATTCCTTTCCTATCCTTCAAATAGATGTCATGAGTGACTTCTTCCGCCTTAATCAAAACCGTTTGATAAAAGATAACCGATCAGAGCAATTAAAAATTGTGCAGGTCACTTAAGTTTGATTTTTAGTTTAATTTTAATTTTCGTTTTAATTGGGTGGTAAGTCCTGTTCCGTGCTCTCATGGTTTCCTCCAAATTTTGAGTTCACTTCTACAGAAATCTGCTTTCTTTTATTTGCTGCTTTGATTACCTCGCTATTTTTAATTTTAGATGTGGTTTAACCTTCTGGCGGTTAAGCCATTCTTCGATCTCATTTATCTTAAATAATAACAAGCCCTTCCCTCCGCCAATTTTATAGTGGGGAATTTTTCTGTCAAATACCCATTTGCGGATGGTGACTTCCTTGATGCCTAACTTCTGTGAAAGATCTCTGGTGGTATAGTATTCCTTCATGATCCCGAGTCTATCTGATCGGTAGTTGAAGATGCTTAACTGATTTTTGATTGACTTCTTTAAACATTCTCTATTTGGATTCCAGGCTGCTTAATTTTTTCCCAAAATATATTTAATAAAATCAGATAAAGCAAAATATATTTATTAAATAAAATATATATGTTATATATGTTATTTTTATTTGAAAACTGATTGATGGCTGGATTACCACTTTTTGGCAATAGGTGAGCGAATTGAAATACTACTCAGGAAACGAAAAGCAACTGCTGTGATTAAATAAGCGGAATAGATTTTACCGGATCATTTCAATTCTCTGAGACCAGATCCCCACAATCTGTTCTACAGATTAAAATCTGATTTCCCCTTCCAAAAGGGTGTGGTCTGGAATATATACCGGTTTACTCTTTTGATTTTTCAGATGAACCAGGCCTTTTAAGGTAACTCCACCTCCAAAAACTATTTCCCCCTCTATTTTTAACCGCTGGCAATCTATCAGTGAAGGAATTCCATCCGGGAAATGACTTTCAAAATCATCTATCCGCTGATAAAACCGGCTGTCAAGTGCTATTTCCGGCATGGAATGAATCCGTTGCCGTTCAGGTGTGATCTGAAAATCGGCATCCAGTTTAAATAGATCTGATCGCACTGCCAGCAGATCGTTGGTATTTTTCACCGGCGCAAAACGAGTGCGCGCTACCCGGATGGCACTGGCACCCTCAAATACTGCAATGGCCGATCCTACGGCTGTTTCAATCTGATAAACTCTGGGTGAGACGGGATCACGCGGATCCACCGTCTTATGATTCCGGATCATTGGCAGACCCAGGAAGTACTCCTTGCTTTGCAATAGATTTTTCAGAAAATGCAAATCAATCCACAAATTATTGGTGTTGAAGTAGCGATGTCGATGAATATTCTGGAAGGCCTGGAGATCTTCTTCCGGGCACTGGGCTATCTCCCGTAACACCAGTCGTCCATCGGGATACTGAGCCAGATGACCACCTTTTTTATCAGCTTCACTGCGTTCGGTAGCCTCCATCATAAAAGGATATTTTTTGCTGATAAAATATCCCAGGATGGCTGGATCAAGTATTGCCCCTAAATTATCGGCATTGGAGAGAAAGGCATACCAGTAGCCTTTCTGCAGCAGGGAGTCCAGTACCCCGCTGGTGAAAATGGATATGTACAGATCACCATGGCCCGGAGGACACCACTCCAGCTGTGGATTTTGCGGCCAACTTACCGGTTTCAGATCAGACTGCGATACTTTGGGTGCTTTATGCTGCAGGAAGTCAACCGGCAGATCTTTGCTGATGTGCGGATATTTTCCTAAAAAATTAAGACAATCAGCCTGGGTGGAAAAGCTGTTCATTAATAATAATTTGAAGCCTCCTTTTTCAGCCTGCCTGGCAATAATATCCAGAAAGGTAAGACCATCTTTTACTGCTAATAAGGATTTGGCCCGTTCCAATCCCATGCTGGTGCCTAAACCGCCGTTTAATTTTAAAAAGACCGTGCGGCTGAGATACTGTTGTCCCTGTCTGGAAAATTCAGCCGGTAATTCTTCGGCATCAGCAAGTTCAGTTACTGGAAGAATATCTGCCTCGGCAATCAAACCGGTTTCACCCAGCTGCAATTTTTGATAGTATTTTTTAAAGCTGTTGATAAATATTTCCGGCAGATTTTCTTCCCGCATCTTCCGGGTGAATAAATTGATAGCTGATGGAGATCTCTTCATAACCAGTTCAGATTTTCAGTTCTACGCTGTATTCAAAAATACTTGGCCGCTAAAATAATGAAAATTAATGGTCAAAACAATCCAACAGCTGTAAATATCGACCGCTTTTTATGCAAATAAAGTATGATCGATAAAAGAAAACCGTGGGATAGATAGGAAGTTGTGGCTGCGAAAATTATTTTATTGTCGCACGATATTCTGCTGCTACTTCCTCCGGCGTTTTATCAATCATATTTTCCTGGTGGAATTTTTCGAAAAAAGTGACATCATTCCGGTATAAAGGGGTAAAGACCGGCCGGCTGCAAATTTTCAGTATGCAGGGCAATTCCTCTTTAATTCCATTCGGGACTGGCGGAGAGAACAGAACCAGATTGAAGCTGTTGTGCTGACGGCTATGGTAAAACTGCAAAATACGATGGATGATCCCTGATAGATCTTGTATCATCTCATTAGTAAGGTCCAGAATATTTTCTCCGTTCCCGAGGACCGCATTGACCTCATAAAATCCCAGCGGAGCAAAAGGGGTATAGGCAAATCCGAATGGGGTTTCAAAAAGAAAGCGGTCACTGTTTCTCTCTGCTTTTTTCAGTTCGGTCCAGAAACTTTTACCGTTTTTCTGATAATATTTTTTGCTGGCTCTCCAAAGCTGTTTCTGCAAATTGGTGGGGTAGGGATCTAGAAACGGTTGCAGGTGCGGATGCAGGATACTGCTCCCGGCCGGCAGGAGATAATTTCCATTAATCGATGGAAATAGTCTGGAACCATAGGACAGTGAACATTTCTGGAAATAGATCTGGCAGGCTTTCAAGGCATTGAAGATTTGAATCGAAGT
Organism: Caldithrix sp. RBG_13_44_9; assembly: GCA_001771055.1. Lineage (GTDB taxonomy): Bacteria > Calditrichota > Calditrichia > RBG-13-44-9 > RBG-13-44-9 > RQOF01. The sequence goes on along the minus strand of MESS01000062.1, from coordinate 10,672 downwards.
AAATTGATCGAGAGCTATAAAATGTTCTTTTGAGAAAATACAGACCGCACTGAAAGTACCAAAACCAGAGAGATTGGGAAAGAGAAATGCTTCGCCGACGGTGATACGGCCTTCCGGATAAATATCTTCCGGCAGTTTGGGAGTTTGTTCTTCGACCCGTCCTTTGCAGAAAAAACAACTTTTCGATTGGGTCACGAAGTCATTTAGCGATTCACCTCCCGGAATTTTATCCAGTCCTTTGGATTTACTTATCCGGCTTGAATATCCTAATAATGGATCAACTCGGATCTCGATCTGTTCTATGGTCTCAGTAAAATTCTGTAGCGGGTTGCGGATTCTGGCGGTAATGATCTTCTTTTTAAAGCGAATGGAATCCATAAGCTCCAGCATGTTTATCGTTCATTGTTTGGCTTATTAAAGGAAAGAATTTTTTTTCCGGTGCTTTCCGCCAGGATAATTTCCTGTGTCTATACTATCATTTTGCTTTTACTACTTTTCCGATTTCATAGAATCTCTGGTAAAATTTACCAGCATAACTTAACAGCCGGGCGGCAAATTTTTTTTCCAGGATGAATACCAGACCGATACCCATATTAAAAGTCTGCCGCATGTCGTCTTCCGGAACATTTCCCAGTTGTTTAATCAGAGAAAATATCGGAAGCACTGGCCAATTGTACCAGTTGAATTCGGAGACTAAACCGTCCGGAATGACCCGGATGGTGTTCTTAAATAAACCTCCTCCAGTGATATGGGCCATCCCTTTTATCGGGAAATTTTCGGTGAGGTCTTTAATGATGGGATAATAATTGAGGTGGATCTTGAGCAACTCATCGCCTAAATGATTTCCAATCTCTTCCAGGTAATCATTTACCCCATACTCTGCGAAGAGCACTTTACGGGCCAGGGAGTAACCATTGGTATGTAAACCATTTGAGGCAACCCCGATCATTACATCACCCTCCTGTACGGTTGTCCCATCGATTATTTTCCCACGTTCCACCACTCCCACAATCGTACCGGCCAGATCGTACTCTCCCAGCTTATATAGATCCGGCATTTCGGCTGTTTCTCCGCCGATTAATGGTAATTCTGCCGCCTGGCAGGCGTTGCTAAATCCAGTGATGATCTGGCGGAATACCTCTTCCTCCAATTTACCGCAGCCGAAATAATCCAGAAAGAACAATGGCCTGGCACCACAGACCGCAATATCGTTGATACAGTGATTTACCAGGTCAGCCCCCACCGTATCATGCCGGTTCATCATCATGGCTACCTTCAACTTCGTACCCACTCCATCGGTGCTGGAGATCAGCACCGGCTGCTTATATTCGGCAGAAGGGAATTCATAAAAGCCACCGAAGGAACCGATATCTTTGAGCACTCGGCGATTGTGAGTCCGGGAGATAAGATGTTTAACATCAGAGAGTGATTTTTCGGCTTTTTCGATGTCCACCCCGGCCTGCTGGTAAGTTATTGACTTCTTCATGAATTTACTCATTCTGGTCTGTAAAGTTGAAGTATGGAAGTGATTCCGTTTTAGCTGAGATGCCAGTCTTTTAACTGTTCCAGATAGGAATTCCTGATCCGTTCAAAATAGTCGATCAATTCCGGCTGTCGATAATCCGGATAGGTCCATTCGGTCGGTTGAAAATGACCCTGCCGGAAACGTAAGTGCAGGTCGGCAAAAATTCCCCGGTTAAGATAGATCCGGTGATCGTAATCTTTGGTAGTAGCGAGGACCATCCTGGCGGCACTGACATACCCCGGATCGAGATTTATCTGGCGCCCCTGTCCGTCAAGAAAGTTATGTTCTATTTCATTAGTGGCTATCTTTATCTCGGGCAATAATTCTGCGGGTTTCAATTGTCGGAAAGAAAGTACTTTCTTTTTCAGGTTGGTCCCCATTTCCTCTCCATAGTAATGGGTGAACTGGTCAAAATCATAGCAGAATGAGATTTCTTCGATTTCGGCGAGCAGACTTTCCAGCATCCGCTGAGCTTCATCGATCGGCGCGGTTGGTGCAAAGGTCATTGCTGCAAAAAATTTAACCGGAGGATAGGCTTTTATTTTTCCCATCAGTTATCAGATAATACTCTCATCCTCCTGATACATCTCATCAATTAGGAGCGTATATCTCTGTTCTACCACATTCCTTTTCACTTTCAGAGTCGGGGTCAGTTCTCCGCTTTCGATGGTGAAAGGATCTTTCAGCAGACGGAATTTTTTGATGGTCTCATAACTGGCCAGTTCACCGGAAACAGTATCAATTTCCTTGCGGATCAATTTATTAATAGCACTGTTTTTTAAAAAATCATCTTCACTCTGATAGCTGATATTATTTTTTTCAGCATATGTTTTCAGATTAGGAAGATTGGGAACAATGAAGGCCGTACAATATTTCCGTTTGTCCCCCAATACCACTGATTGATCGATATATTTGGAAGTGACCAGCAAGTTCTCAATGGGTTGAGGTGCTACATTTTTTCCGCCGGAGGTTACGATGATATTCTTTTTCCGGTCAGTGATGAAGATAAAACCATCTTTATCGATGTGGCCGATGTCACCGGTGTGCAGCCAGCCTTCCCGGTCAATCGCTTCTTTAGTGTCTTCCGGATTTTTATAATATCCTTTCATCACATGCGGACCGCGGGTAAGGATTTCTCCGTCTTCGGCAATTGCAACTTCTACATTTACTATTGGAAGCCCCGGGCTGCCGAACTTAAAGTTCTTTTCCCTGCTAACTGTAATCACTGGAGACGTTTCGGTAAGACCGTAACCCTCCAGCAGCAGCAATCCGGCGGCATTGAAGAATTCGGCAATGTCCCTGGCCAGCGGTGCACCGCCGGAGACAAACAATCGTGCCCGACCGCCCACCCGTTCCCGCAGCTTTGAATAGACCAGTTTATCGGCAAGCTTATGCTTTATTTTCAGAGCTCCTTGCAGAGGTAATCCTTTTTGTTTATAGAGATTCGCTTTTTTTCCTACCTCAATAGCCCACAGGAAAATCTTCTTTTTGGTGGCAGGTCCTTCTTCCAACGAATCCAGCACCCGGGCATATACCTTTTCAAAAAATCGCGGCACGCTGGTCATTACCGTGGGATGTACCTCTTGCAGATTCTGAGCGACAGTCTCGATATTCTCTGCATAAGCGATGGTTGAGCCGCAATGAGTCGCCAGAAAATGACCGGCCATCCGTTCAAAAATGTGAGATAGGGGGAGAAAAGAAAGAAATACATCTTCCTCGGTGACCTGAATAGCCTTCAAAGCCCCTTCGACGTTCGACAAAAAATTACCATGGGTCAGCATGACACCTTTGGGGACACCAGTAGTGCCGGAGGTATAAATGATGCTGGCTAAATGTTCCCGATCAATTTTATTTAAATTCTGTTCGATAAAATCCGGATTTTTTTGCAGATACTCCTGACCCTTTTTCAGAACTTCATTCCAGGTGAGGACATCCTCTCCTCCGGTTCCATCCATAAGAATGATGTGTTTTATCAGCGGAATTTTATTTTTGATTTCCCGGACCTTCTGCAGTTGATGCTCACCGGAAATCAATATGATTTTGCCTTCGGAGTTATTGATGATAAATTCGATGTGGGATGGCAGCAGGGTAGGGTAGATGGGCACACTAACACTGCCCAGACTCAGGATAGCATAATCTGCCATGGCCCATTCCATACGGTTTTCCGACAATAGCAGAATTTTGTCTTCCTTTCCGGCTCCCAATTGCTTTAAACCGGCAGCCAGCTGCTCAACCATGGTTCGAACTTCCTTATAAGTTTTGGATTGGTAGGAACCACCACTTTTAAACATGTAAGCATTTTTTTCGGAAAATTTCTGAGACACCTCTCGAAACATGATTCCTAAATTTGGATAAGCCATATCGTATCCTCCGTCGCTATAAGTGGTTATATATAATTATACTGTGGTAAAACTGTTAATATCTGTCATCCTGGTTAGTCTGTAAAAACCTGTTCACCGCCGTTTGGGGTAGAACTGCCAAAGTCTAATTTGGAAAAAGGTAATACAAAAAAGTTTAAAAAGCAGAAATATTTAAAGATTTTTGGATACATCCCGGTAATTGAGGTTTGAAAGAGATAAGATATGGTAGTAAATAAATGTTCCACAGCTTTGGATTTTTATTTATATTAGGCAGTCTGATGTCTGAATATCTGAATAATCCGGAAATGAAAAAAATAATGAATAAAATCAAAGCGACCTTTCTTCTTGCGACTGATCTGATCAGGGAGAGAAAAATTTTTGGTTTGAGCGCGTTGGATATTTTGTCCAAAACAATCATGGGTGCATTATTGGTAATCCTTATCGTTTCCATGATGCCCCATGAACGTCTCTTTGAATATGGAAATTTGATGGTTGGCAGTATTGCGCAGGAAGAAATCATCGCGCCCTTTACCTTCCCGGTAATCAAATCTCAAAGGGTATTAGAGCAGGAAAGGCAGTATGCCTGGAAAAATCAACCGGCGGTATTCCGGAAAAATCCTGAGTTAAGAGGTATTCAGGAAATTAAACTGAAAAATTTTTTGGGTGAACTCACCGCATTTTTCCAAAAAGGAATCGAAGGTCGAAAAAAAATGCGGGTACAAAGAGATCAGACAACTGAAATGGATCAATTGGACAGTCTTCTCTCTCAACTATCGATAAAATACAACCTGGTATTGTCACGGGATGATATACTATTCCTCTTTAAATTACACCAAAATAAAAAATTAAAGGATTTTTCCCGCCAGCTTAATTCAGGCTTACTGGTGCTTTATAACCGGGGTATCCTCAATATTCCAAAAAGTGAAATTCAGGAATCGAAAATTACCCTGATTCAGGATGGACTGGAGGAATTATTTGAAACTCAAAACTTACTGGATGGAGAGGAAGCAGAAGCATTTCTGGAGGAAATTGTCAAGACCCGGATTCCCGGCAATGAGACTGAGATTCGATTGGCCTTCCGTATCATTTTCCAGTTTTTTAAACCTGATCTCATATTCGATAAGGATTTAACTTCCAATCGCAAGGAAAAAGCAGTGAGGGAAGTACCGACCACCAGCGGATTTGTTCATGAGAATCAACGGGTCATTGACAGTCATGAAATTGTGACCGAAGAGATTCATCAAAAGTTACAATCCCTGGCCATTGCATTAGTGGAAAAAAATGCCGGCCGAAGCGGGTGGTATCAATTTTTATTTTATTTGGGAAAGTATCTATTCGCAATGATGATTATCTTCATCATCGGCTTCTATCTTTCAGTCTATTATCCAAAATTATTTGCCCAACCCAAAATGCTCTGGTTGATCACCAGTGTTTTTCTGATCCAGTTCCTGGCCACCATCCTGATGCAGGATGTATTGCATTGGAGCTACCTTAGCATACCGGTAACTATGGGCCCGATGTTGTTCTCAATGCTATTGGATGCATCAATCGCTTTTGTCGGGACGATAATGATCAGTCTGGTCCTGGGAGCGGCCGGTGGTAATAACTTTCTATTGGCTCTGATGGCGTTTGTCGTGGGGACTATTGCCCTTTTCTCAGTCCAGAAAATTCGTAATCGCGGCCAGATGTTCCGGGCCATCCTGTATATCCTGCTGGGATATGCCCTGGTAAATTTCAGCTATGGTTTTATTCATTATGAGTCATTGCAGCAGATGCTGCGGAATTTTGCCTTTTATCTGCTGCCAAATGCGGTTTTAGTCCCGACGGCGGTATTTCTCCTGATCGGACTTTTTGAAAAATTTTTTGATGTTACCACCGATATCACTCTGCTGGAATTATCCGACTTGAATCACCCTCTGCTGAAAAGGTTATCGGTAGAAGCTCCCGGTACATTTCACCACAGCATCATTGTCGGTAATCTGGCTGAAGCGGCTGCAAAAGAAATTGGTGCCAATTCACTGTTGGCCCGGGTTGGAT
>MESS01000062.1:4427-4681 GCA_001771055.1 Caldithrix sp. RBG_13_44_9 | reverse complement strand
GCAAGCATGAGAGTCTCACACCCAGCATGAGCTCCCTGATATTGGCCAAACATGTCCGGGCCGGTTTAGAGCTGGGTGACCAGCACGGCTTGCCCATCGCAGTAAAGAAATTCATTCCTGAACATCATGGTACCAGCGTTATGTCCTATTTCTATCACAAGGCATTGGAGACCATAGATCTAAAGGATATTAATGAAAATGATTTCCGCTATCCCGGCCCAAAACCGCAATCCAAAGAAACCGCCATCGCCATG
>MESS01000062.1:3478-4404 GCA_001771055.1 Caldithrix sp. RBG_13_44_9 | reverse complement strand
TTCCCGTACTCTTCCTAATCCCAACCTGCAGCGAATCAGTGCCCTGGTGGAGAATTTAATCGAAAAACGTTTCCAGGAAGGAGAATTGGACGAGTGCGATATTACTTTGCGGGAACTCAATAATATAAAGAGTGCTTTCGTCAGGATATTGATGGGTATCCATCATATACGGATTGAGTATCCTTCTGAGGAAAAGTCCAGGGAAAAAAATCGCAAAACCGGTGATTTGAAAGAACATAGCCAAGAGATTGAGTTCGGCCGCCGGGGAAATAAAAAAGACCGAGTTTCTCCCGAGTCAACCGACGCCGGGTCAAAAACCGCTAAAAAAGATTCAGATTCTTTAGACGGATCTTCCCGATCTGAGTATGACCAAAAAGAAAATAAAAATTGAATTCATCGACACCTTCCACGGCCTGGATTTTCCTTTGAGCCAGTTCCGTCACTTTATCCAAAAAATTAGTCAGCATGAGAAAATTCCGGTGGGTTCACTACGGATCATTGCCGTGGATGATGAGTATTTGCGGTCATTGCATCGACAGTATGTCCGGGATGATTCCTATACCGACGTAATGGTTTTTCCACTTGATGACCAGGTTGATAAGGAAGCGGAGATCTATATCAGTGGAAAGCGGGCGAAAGCAAATGCCAAGCGGTACCGGGTTACCCTGAAGAAAGAAATAGCCCGCCTTATTTGTCATGCTCTGCTTCATCTGCAGGGATTTGATGATTCCGCCCAGGCCGCCAGAAAGAAAATGCATGCTCTGGAAAATCAACTGCTGCGAAAGTACTGGAAATCGACTGAGTAACAGAATCGGCAAACTGTCGTTCCGGTGATTCCCGATTTTACTATTTACAGTTTCTGGTTTCACACCCCGGGAAAGTTCTCTGTAAAACTGTTGGATTTATCATTGAGATAAATTTATATT
>MESS01000062.1:0-3455 GCA_001771055.1 Caldithrix sp. RBG_13_44_9 | reverse complement strand
TTAAGCAGAGGTTTTATCCAGAAGCTTGGTACCTGAAATTCTTATATACAGCATTCTATTTTTAATACTACTGGCATTGTCAGCTTTCTTTTCCGGAAGCGAGATTGCATTTTTCTCCCTGACCATGACACAGTTAAATAGTTTTAAAGTTTCTTCAAAACCTCCTGAAAAACAGATCAGTAAGCTGATGAGTTTTTCCAGACAACTGCTGATCACCATCGTCATCAGCAATACCATGGTGAATATCACTATTGCCTCGCTGGCGGCCATCCTGACTCTTAAGATCAGCATCAACTTTGGATTAGATGAGCGATTGATCATTCTGCTGGATGTTCTGGCGGTAACTGTGGTCATTTTAATCCTGGGGGAGATCTTACCCAAAGTAGTAGCGGTGCGCAAGGCTGAGAATTTTTCAAAAAAGGCGGTCTACCCCTTATCCTTTCTCTTTTACCTGTTTTATCCGCTATCATATGCTTTGTCTAAGCTCACTCATTTTCTGCAGTCTCTTGCCGGTTTGTCTGAAAAAAAGATCCTGATGACTGAAGAGGAATTAAAAACCCTGGCAGAAGTTGGTGAAGAGCACGGTTATCTCCAGAAAGATGAGAAGGAAATGATCCACAGCATTTTTGAATTTGGACAAACTACCGTCAAAGAAGTGATGGTTCCACGAACGGATATGGTGGGAGTGGATTTTGAAACGACTCTTCCCCGGCTGTTGCAGCTGGTGAAAAAGAAAGTGCATTCCCGGATTCCGGTCTATAAGGGCGAGATCGATAACATAATAGGCATACTCTATGTAAAAGACCTGCTCCCATATATAAATAAAGGTAAGAAAGAAGCCATTGATCTCGAGAAATTAGCACGTCCGGCTTATTTCGTACCTGAGCAAAAGAAGATCGATGAATTGCTGCGAGAATTTCAGCGGGAGCATATTCACATGGCTTTAGTGGTAGATGAATATGGAGGCATTTCCGGCTTGATTACCCTGGAAGACATTATTGAAGAAATTGTGGGTGAAATTCAGGATGAATATGATCGCGAATCGCCGCTGTTCAAGAAAATGGAAGATAACAGCTATGTGATCGATGGCCGGATGTCCTTACAGGAGATCGAGGCAGAGTTAAAGGTCACTTTACCGGAAGTGGAAGGCGTCGAGACTATCAGCGGATTTATTCTGAACTTGTTAGGTTCACTTCCGCAGGAAAAAGAGACTGTCCGCTTCCAGAATTATAAATTTACAGTTGAAAAGATCAATCGAAACCGTATCCTGAAAGTACGGCTGGAGAAAATACCTCAAACTCCACATGAAGGAAGCTAATAAGGACAGCACCATGAATCTGCAGCTCCAGGCGATTCCCTCACTGCAGGAGCTGCTTCTCCAATCCATCCAGCAGGATTCAGGAATTGATAACCGTTATTTAAAACTGATCCTCAACCGCACTATCCAGAAATACCGGGATCTGATTCAGGCCGGTAAATACAACCGGGAAGTGAGCCGGGAATCTCTGACCCAATCCATATTGAATGAGGTGCAGGCCCAAATCAAACAACTGCAAAGTTTCCGTTTGAAAAGAGTGATCAACGGTAGTGGAATTATTCTCCACACCAATCTTGGACGGGCACCCCTGGCCGAGCCTGCACGCCATCATCTGCAGGAAGTACTGGAGAATTATTGTAACCTGGAAATTGATTTGGATTCCGGTAAGCGAGGAGACCGTCACCAGCTGGTTGAAGAGGTGATCTGTCTGATTACCGGTGCGGAATCTGCTCTGGTGGTAAATAACAATGCAGCGGCTGTTTTACTGGTACTGAACAGTCTTTGCCGGCAGAAAGAAGTTCCGGTTTCCCGGGGAGAATTGGTAGAAATCGGCGGCTCTTTTCGCATGCCGGAAGTGATGAAAGCCGGCCAGGTGAAAATGATCGAGGTGGGAACGACCAATAAGACCCATCTGCAGGATTATGCGGAGGTTCTTTCAGCGAAAACCGGCGGGATCCTGAAAGTACACACCAGTAATTACCGGGTATTGGGCTTCACCCAATCTGTATCCATTGAAGACCTGGCAGGATTGTCCCGGCAGTATCAGGTACCGCTGATTTATGACATGGGTTGCGGAGTTCTGGAAAATCTGGAACAATGGGGTTTCGCTTATGAACCGGTGGCCAGAGAGTATTTGAAAGCCGGGGTAAATGTGATGACTTTCAGTGCTGATAAAGTATTAGGTGGTCCTCAGGCCGGAATTATCATCGGACAGGAGGAATATCTCCGGAAGATCAAGAAGAATCATCTATTGCGCGCCCTCCGCTGTGACAAACTCACCTATGCCGCACTGGAAGCTACCTTGAAGATTTATCTGCAGCCTGAAGAATTGAGGGAGAAATTACCAGTAGCTCAGATGATGACTGTTTCCCTGGTTGAGCTCAGAGGGTGGGGTGCTGAATTAATGGTAGCTCTGAAAGAACTCCCGCTGCAGATGGATCTGACAGAAACTTATTCCCAAATGGGCAGTGGTGCCCTGCCATTGGAAAAGATCCCCTCCCTGGCTCTTAGAATTGTACCGTCTTCACTTACAGTAAATCGGCTGGCAAAAAACCTGCGGCTGAGTGAACCTGCCGTGATTGGTTATATCGAGAATGAACGATATTACCTGAATTTACGAACTATCAGGAAGGATGAAATTTCCCTTCTGGTGAAGGTGATCAGGAAAATCTTTTCCAAATAGCATCCCCGAGATCTGTAGTATTTTTGTATATCGCAGTGACCAACTGAAAAAGGAATTCCGGGCATGACTCAATCCCAGCGGCAGTACATTATTGGTATGGCCGGTCACATTGACCACGGAAAAACCGCGCTGGTAAAAGCCCTCACCGGCATCGACACCGATCGCTTAAAGGAGGAAAAAGAACGGGGAATTACCATCGATTTAGGATTCGCCCATCTTTCAGAAAATGCCACCATCATCGATGTTCCCGGACATGAACGGTTGATCAAAAATATGGTAGCCGGGGTGAGTACCATAGATCTGGTCATCTTTGTCATTGCGGCTGATGATGGAATCATGCCCCAGACCCGCGAACATTTTGATATTATTCAATTACTGGGAATCCGGAACGGGATTTTTGTGATTACCAAGATTGACCTGGCCGAAGCGGAGTGGATTAATCTGGTGGAAGGCGATATCAGAAATCTTTTACAAGGCACCCTTTTTGAAGGGTCGCCCGTTATCCAGACCTCCACCATGACCGGAGAAGGAATTGCAACTTTAAAAAATAGACTTTCAGAAAATATGACACATCTGGCCAGCAGAATGAATGACGGAATTTTCCGCCTGCCGGTTGACCGGGTTTTTACCAAAGCCGGTTTTGGGAGTGTGGTAACCGGGAGTGTGATCAGTGGAGAAGCCCGGACCGGGGACATGGTCGAAATTTTACCGGAAAAGTTTTCAGCCCGGATTCGC
>MESS01000061.1:6881-7161 GCA_001771055.1 Caldithrix sp. RBG_13_44_9 | reverse complement strand
GATAAAATCTTATTCAGTTTTCTTGCTGCTATCCGATCACTCGGTTTTATTTTCGGATCCCGGCTTGGATTCTTCTTTTTCCTCTTCGGACTCCGCCGGGGTTTGCTCCCCCTCTTGCTTTTCTTCTTCCTCTTCTTCTTTTAACTCTTCATCCTCCCGTTCCAGCAAACTTTCTTTCTCCTGCAATTTGTAAAGAATCACATAGATAATTGTTAAACCGGAATTCATGATTGCTTCACCATAAGCCAGAACTACCCCTGCCAGAAACAGCAGGAAAATT
>MESS01000061.1:6693-6850 GCA_001771055.1 Caldithrix sp. RBG_13_44_9 | reverse complement strand
ACGGAAAATCAGGCACCATTGGATGAGGATTGTTTAGATAGATACACCCGCCAATACTTCCCGGTAGAGAGTGAGCCCAGGTATAGACTGCCGGAAGGGCTTTATCCAGTACATACAAAGCCTGCTGTTGAACCTGTTCAATTTTGTCCCCCATCCC
>MESS01000061.1:4198-6684 GCA_001771055.1 Caldithrix sp. RBG_13_44_9 | reverse complement strand
CAGCGTCATGAAAATGTGGTAGGAAATTTTCATTATCAGACCGAATATAAAAACACCAGCGACATAGACCACGCTCAATAGTGACAGGTAGATCAGAATTCTCCAGGGCTGGTTGAAAGTGATACTGAAAGACTGAAAAACGCCGCCCAGCGCATCTTCGTCGGAAGTTGCCAGGATCGCAGGAACGAAGAATAATGCGACACCAAATGACAGGCAAATAAAGAACAGCAGAAGAGCAGCAAAAATATAGGGAATGGTAAAAAGTACTGTTCCTATTTCACCCACAATTGGTATCCTGCCGATGAAAGCCATGACCAGTCCACCGATAACGAAAAAGGCAATGATGAACAGGAAGGTCAGCATGGCTCCCAGGGAGGAGATCCATTTTTTCCAGGCGAATTTGAGCGCCTGGCTCCAGGTATAAAATAATTCATCCCTGAGGGTCATATAAACAACCCTGGACACAGCGGTGTTAGTAAGCAGAATTACCGCTAAAAATACCAGCAGTGCGACAACATACACCAGGTTGGAATACCATGGGACGGTCATGGCAAAGGCACAGGGCAGTAGACCAAGTTTACTCCAGATAGTTGAAAGATCATACCCCCCCACCAGAAGACTGATGTAGGAAATAATCAGGTAAAGCAGATATCCGGCCAATAAACCCAGGCCATTCAGCCAGATTCGTTGAATACTGAAAGCCAGGCGGGCTGATCGGAAAATATCCTTGAAATTGAAATGCAGCTGCTTCATGATTCCTCCTCGTTGCTAAAATAAGTCTATTAATTTTACAAAATTTTTAAAACCGTGTCAATGTTCACTATTATTACGGGATTGAACACGGATGACACGGATTTAACAGATGATCACGGATAAAAAATTTTTATTGTTGGTTTTTCTTTTCGGAACATTTTAATAGAACACAGATGATACAGTGAACACAGATTCTTACAGATACCCCATGAAAAGTTTTGTAAAGTTAATCCGTGCAGAATCCATCAAATCCGCGTTCTCCCTTTCTGTCTTCGTCAGACAGGCAGGCGTGTTCTATTAAACCGTTCCAATCAGGTGATCGCAAAAATTTTCATACGGCTAAAAAGTCTGAGAATTTTTTGATTATCTCCGATAAAGGCGGCATCACCAGTTTTCGTATTTTGATTCCGGAGACCTCAAAGATCTTGACCGCTGCCTGGTGGAAATCCTGCTGGCGGTGTTTTTCGGATAAATAAATAATTTCCTTGATCTCTTTTTGTGCGATCTTCTTGGCGCATTCATTACAGGGGAAAAGGGTAGAATAGATCCGGCAGTTCTCCATGTTGATAGTAGTGGAATTCAAAACGGCATTGGCTTCCGCATGAACCACGTAGGGGTACTTGGTATTCAGCCAGTCTCCTTCCCGTTCCCAGTTAAAGGCTGATTCATCCACTCCGGCAATGAAGCCGTTGTAACCTGTACCTACGATGCGGTTTTTGTGATTGACAATAACCGCTCCAACTTTACTGCTGGGATCCTTTGACCGCAGCGAGGTAAACAGAGCGATGCCCATAAAGTATTCATCCCAGCTCAGGTATATCGAACCCATAATGATTAGCTCCGGTTTGAGCTAAAATTAATATTTACCGGCATTAGAGAGAAGAAAAATTTATTCTTTTCGCAAAAAGGAAATTTACGGTGACATTTCTCGCCTGCAACCTGGTGGAAAATGCATCTTGTAAAAAGTAAAATGAGCTTGTAATTTCCTTCAGTTATTATAACCAAGAACAGGTATGGCTAAAAATATTTATCATTTTAAAGGAAATTTCAAAAGTTTTCTTTTCATCCTTGCCATGATTCTGGTTTTTGGATTTTTATACTACACCCAGATACTGGTCAATGAACTTCAGCAGCAATCCCAGGATTTCCTGAAGTTCCGGGTAAAAATTTTTGAACAAAATATTAATTCCGAAGAACTGCAGGATCTGAGTTTTTTCTTTAATGAGGTAATTGTCACTGCAGATTATCCCATCATCTATACCGATAGCGAGGGAGAACCGGCCTTCTGGAGAAATATTGACATTACCCAGATCAATGATCGGCCCCTGCTGCCGGCGATAGAGAAAAAATTGCGTAAACTGATCACTGAATTTGACCAGACCAATGATCCTATCCCCATTTCCTACGGTACGGCAGTGCTGGGGTACTATCATTATGGTCAATCAAAAATTATTCGGCGATTGAAGTGGTTACCCTTTATTGAGATCGCGGTAGTAGCACTGTTCATCCTCATTGGTTATGCCGGATTCAGTTCCATCAAGAAGAGCGAGGAACGTCTGATCTGGGTTGGCATGGCCAAAGAGACCGCTCACCAGCTGGGCACACCTCTTTCTTCCCTGCTTGGCTGGATCGAGTATCTGAAAAGTTCTCCGGAAAAGACATCCAGTGTGATTCCCGATTTTGAGAAAGATCTGGATCGCCTGCAGACCGTGGCCAACCGCTTTTCCAAGATC
>MESS01000061.1:3292-4163 GCA_001771055.1 Caldithrix sp. RBG_13_44_9 | reverse complement strand
GAAGATCATCGATGACGTTATCGAATATTTCCGGCGGCGCCTGCCGGCCAGCGGAGGGAAAGTTGAGATTAAAAAATACGTCAATCCCCAGCTACCGGTTCTTCTCCTTAACAAGTCCCTCTTTTCCTGGGTACTGGAAAACCTGCTGAAGAATTCACTGGATGCACTGGAAAGCAATGGCGGATTTATCAACATTGTCAGTGATTTCCTGAACGAGAAGAAGATCTACCTCGATGTTCAGGATAACGGCAAAGGGATTTCCTCCCGGGAAAGAAAAAATATTTTTAATCCGGGTTACAGCACTAAAAAACGGGGCTGGGGATTAGGATTGAGTCTGGCGAGGCGGATTATCGAGGAGTATCATGGCGGAACTCTGCTGCTGAAGGAAACCCAACCCAATGCCGGCTCAACCTTCCGCATCATTCTTGAGATCAAAAATATCCCATCGTAAATGGAACGCGGATGACCCGGATTTAGCGGATGATCTGGGATAAAAACTGACTATTGCTGGTTTTTCATTTCAAAGCATTTTAATTGGACTCGCCTGCCTGGCTGACGAGGATACTTGAGAACGCTTAATAAAAAACTTCAATAAATTCATCCGTGATCATCCGTATGATCAGCGTTTTCAGTGTTCAATTCGGGTTACTTGCTGGAAATAAACTTCGTCAGTCCAGCAATGGAATCAATTACCACTTCCGGTTCGATCTTGCTTTTCTTCACCAGTTCTGGACGGTATTTCCCGGTTTTGACCAGGATGCCCAACATTTTTACTTTTTGGGCACCTCCCACATCGGATTCAATATCATCTCCTACCATGGCCAATTCCCCCGGGGGGATACCCAGGGTGGAAGCCGCCTGCAGGAAGAAT
>MESS01000061.1:2508-3265 GCA_001771055.1 Caldithrix sp. RBG_13_44_9 | reverse complement strand
GCTTTTTTATCCGTGGCATATTCCAGCGCTGCCACAATAGAACCGGCATCGATAGTCAAACCTTCTTCGCTCTGCCAGTAGCGGTTTTTTTGCAGTGCCAGGATCTTCGCCCCATTCATGATCAGCCGGAAAGTGGAATTCAGCCGGTCGAAGGTAAGTTCTTTTCCAATATCCCCAATTACGATATACTCCGGATTGTAGGCGGTGATCTTGAATTCCTTAAAATCTTTCACCGCACTGCCGGAGATCAGCAGGTTAAGGTCTTTTACCTTTTTCTGGCGCAGCCATTTTACTGCCGCCAGCGGAGCGGTATAGATCTCCGATTCTTCCACCGGGAACCAGGCCCGTTTCAGATGATGCCAGATGGTGATCCGGCTCTGCCGGGTGGTGTTGGTCACCAACAGGAACGGAATTTTTTTCTCCTTAAGGAACCGAATAGTTTCCAGAGCCCCGGGCAGCCGCTGATGGCCGGTAATCAGAACTCCGTCAATATCGATGAGAAAACCTGAGATTTGGCGTGACATATCCCTCCAACGCTGGGTTTATTTTATCGGATTATTTTTATTCCCTGCAACCGGGAGTTGCTGAATTCTATGCTTTCAATTCTTCCGCCGCTACCGCTGCTTCGGCCGCCGGTTTTTCACCGGGAATCCGTACTACAAACGATTTGGTGGGGCAGCGCTTTACCGCCAGATCAAAATCTTCCCAGTCGGCCGGAACTTCCGGTAAATTGTTCTTCATGACAATTTTTCCAGAG
>MESS01000061.1:2318-2447 GCA_001771055.1 Caldithrix sp. RBG_13_44_9 | reverse complement strand
ATTCGCAGGCCTTGTGGCCGCCGTGAATTAGCACTTCGGCACTGCAATCTTCCAATCCTTCATAAACGAATTTATCTTTGGCAATTCCATGAGCACCCTGACAGCGAACCACTGCTACCATCGGATTGG
>MESS01000061.1:0-1998 GCA_001771055.1 Caldithrix sp. RBG_13_44_9 | reverse complement strand
CCTGAAAAAATACATCTTAGGGCAAAATGAGTCAAGGGAATAGATTTTTTGACTGCCGATGAAATGACTTATATTAAGTCTAAGCCGGGCAATTTTTAAAATGGAGATTAACTCATTAGTAAGGTTTTTCTAATCCTGAGATCGGAAATAATGGACGGTAGAATAGTCATCAAAGGAAAGCTGGTCCTGGAATTTCGAGGGTGAGATGAGAAGATTTTTTTATCAGGGAAGTCAGATAATTACCCGATGTTATCTCGCCCCTGGTTCAGGGCTCTGATTGGTTTAGACAGGTCTTCATACGATGGGGCGTTGCCCTATCTTGTAATATCATGCCCCTAGGGCGACAGATGGATAGTATAATAATGCCAATTGGTCAATTGGATGATTCCCGATCTTTGCAAATTCTATTCGATTCCCCGGAGGGGAATTATATCATATGCGAGGCCAGCGGCCTCACCAAACGAGATTCCATACCCAATGGAAGCCCTGAAAGGGCAGCATAATTCTCTCAGTCGACCACAAGATGATCTATAAATCCTGGGAAGATTTTAAGAACGTTCTGGAGAGGCCTTAAGCCGACAAAAACTTTTTCATATAAGATAGCTCCCAGGGGATAAAATTTTCCGGTTTTCCCATTAGTAAAAATTTTTTATATTCAATTCTGATATTGACAAATAAACTAAAGGAGAACCAATATGTTGAAGAAAGAGATTCAAAGCGCCTTAAATAAACAAGTGGCGATGGAAGAGCATGCTTCCCGTTCTTATCTGGCTTTAGCTTTGTGGGCGGATGAAGCCGGCTTTGAGGGCGCCGCTGCTTTATTTTACAAGCAGACCGAGGAAGAGCGCGGTCACATGATGAAATTTATCAAGTATGTGCTGGAAGCCGGCGGCAGTCCAGTGGTATCCGATTATGGGAAGCCGCTGCCCAGGCCCAAATCTTTTAAAAACCTGTTCGAGATTGGTCTGGAGCACGAAAAGGCGGTGACCAAATCCATTCACGCCATTGCCGAGCTGGCCTGGAAAGAAAAGGATATGGCCACTTTCAACTTCCTGCAGTGGTTTATTGCCGAACAGGTGGAAGAAGAAGATTCCTTCCAGACCATTCTGAACAAAATTGGTTTGATTGAGGAACACGGCGGAAGTCTGTACATGCTGGACCGCGAGCTGGCCATGAAGGTTGGGAAATAAATTCAGATGGCAGATTTTGGTATTGCAAAGACCAGAGTATAGAAGTATTCTGGTCTTTGTATTTTATATACTTTTTGAGAATAATTCTTTGACGGCGAGTGGATCCAAGCTTTCAGGATGTTAGTTCCAACCGCTTTTTAGAACAATTGTTAGAATATTTTCTGCAGTTATTTCCCGCATACAGCGGAAATGTTTCTCCGGACAATCACTGCGCCCGATATGCGAGCAGGGCCGGCAGTATAATCCGCGGTTTTCCATTACCACTGCTTTGGGACTATTAGGGAAAAATCCCAGCTCTTCCACCGTGGAACCAAAGATGGCAATAAGCGGGACATCCATTGCCGCCCCCAGATGCATCAATCCGGAATCGTTGCTGATCATTAGTCTGGATTGTTTGATTAAAGCAGTTGTTTCCAACAGGGTCAGCTTTCCGGCAGCCGAAACCGCCATCCCTTCCGGTAGCTGTCGCAGGATCTTCTCAATCACCGGCACATCTTCTGCCCCTCCAACCAGGACTGTTCTCAAACCGGTTTTGGCAAAGAGCTGTTGAATCAGTTCCGCAAAATATTCTTCCGGCCAGCGCTTGCTGAAATGCCGGGCCCCGGGTGCAATCACAATATTCCAATTATTTCCTTTTAAAACTGACAGGAATTTCTGAACTGCTTTTGCGGATTCAACGGGTAAATAAATCTCTGACTTTCCACTATCCGGTACAATAGCCAGCAAGTGGGCCGTTCGCAGGTATTTTTCCCACACCGGGATCACCCGTCCGTACAGCTTATGGTATAAATTAATTTTGAATTTTACC
>MESS01000060.1 GCA_001771055.1 Caldithrix sp. RBG_13_44_9 | reverse complement strand
TGATGGAACCGACAGATAGATCAATTCCGGCGGAGATGATCACCATGGTCATTCCCAGGGCGGCAATTCCCACAATAGCCGTCTGGCGGGCAATGGTTTCCAGATTACGCAGGGAGGAGAAACTTTCCGGAGCCAGAGCAGCAAAGAAAAGATACACCAGCAATAAGCCCAGGATGACTCCAAACCGGTTCAACCATTTGAACCAGCTACCCTTCAAATAATTGGTAAAATTACTTACTGAAATTTTCATGTCGGCATCACCGGATTCAAAGCTTCCATCATTAATTCATGTTCGGTGAACTGAGAAGCAGGTCTGGCCGGACCGAGTACTCCGCGATACATTACCGCAATCCGGTCACATATTCCCAACAGTTCAGGCAGATAACTGCTGACGATCAGGATCGCCTTGGCGGATTTGCCGGATTCCAGATCTTGGCTTACCAATTGATCGATAAGTTCATAAATCTGAGCCTTGCTGGCCACATCAATCCCGCGGGTAGGCTCGTCCAGTAAAAAAATATCCACTTCATGATAGAGCAGGCGGGCTAAGGCTAATTTCTGCTGATTTCCACCGGATAATTCTCCGGCTTTCTGTAAGACATCCCGGCAGCGAATATCAAGTTTCTCAATCCATTGCTGGCTAAAATTCCTCTGTATTCTTGGCAGAACCAGGCCACAGGGACCCAATTTTTGTAATGAAGTGAGCGTTAAGTTATCTGCCAGATTAAGTGACAGGGCCAGGCCTTCATTTCCGCGATCTTCACTCAGCATTCCGACTCCCTGCAGCCAGCGTTGGGCGGGTGAAGCAGGACCAGTAAAGGCCGCCAGTTTTATCTCTCCGGTTTTTACCGGCTCCAATCCGAACAAACAGCGCAAGAGTTCGGTGCGGCCTGCTCCGACCAATCCGGCAATCCCCAGTACTTCCCCCCGGTAGAGATTAAACTCGGTTCGAATGGGTTTGCGGTTGCCGGAAAGATTTTTAACCTGCAGCAAGGGTTCCTTCACCTGTCGCCGGGATTTTTTATATAACTGTTTGATATTTCTGCCCACCATCATTTCAATAATCTGATTCACTAGTAGTTCATGGGTAATTTGAGTTCCCACCGTCTTTCCATCCCGTAAAACCGTACAGAGGTCAGAGATTTCCTTTACTTCTTCTAGAAAATGGGAAATATAAACAATAGCCTGGCCCTGTTCTTTCAGGATGCGAAGAAGGGAAAACAATTTTTGGATATCCTGATAACTCAAACTGCTGGTGGGTTCATCCAGCACCAACACCTGGCAGCCAATAGCTAAAGCCCGGCCAATTTCCACCAATTGCTGTTCGGCTAAAGTCAGATTCTTGACAATCTGCTCCGGTCTGATCTCCGGATGACCTAGTGTTTGCAATGCTTTAACTGCGGACTCCCGCATTCGCTTTTTATCCAGAAACCCCCAGTGTCGCGGTTCAACTCCCAGGTTGATATTTTCTTCCACTGTGAGATGCGGTGCCAGCGAAAGTTCCTGATAGATCATCACCACACCTGCCTGTCGAGCCTGCAGTGGATTAGACGGTTTAAAGGGCCGGCCATCTAAAAATATCTCTCCCTGATCGGGAGGTAAGGCTCCGGCCAGAATTTTCATCAAGGTACTTTTTCCGGCTCCATTTTCACCCACCAGGGCATGAATTTCTCCGGCAGCTACCGAAAAATTGACTCCATCCAAAGCCCGGGTAGCGCCAAAGCTTCTACATATATTTTGCATGGATAAGCGGTGGACTGCAGAAGAGGAAATATTTAATTGAACCATTGAGAGAGATCGGGCATAATTAGTTCATGAATTTCGGGTTGATTCATATTTTCCCTGGTGACCAGGGTGACGCCGGTGTCTATGAAATTTTCATAGGATTGATTTTTCAGATAATCAACCATGGTTTTTACTCCCAAATACCCCATTTTAAAAGGATTTTGAAGAACTAAACCATCCAAATCATTCTTTTCCAGCGCTTCTATCAGTTTAGGTGAACTGTCGAAACCCATAAAACGCACTTTCCCGGCCAGGTTGGCATCCTGCAGTGCCCGCAGCATACCGAAGGTGGAAGATTCATTGGGACAGAAAATGCCATCGATGGCCAATCTCCCGTCCGAAGTTTTGAACGGCGCCAGAACATTCTCACTGGCTCGATAGGCAGTCTCGGTAGTGGCGCCGGCAAATTGATTGGAACTTACTACCTGGATCTCCGGATATTGCTGGATCACCTCCAGAAATCCGGTTTCCCGCAAGAAGGTACTGGCTGACCCTTCCTGATAACGCAGCATTATCACCTTTCCTTTACCCTGCAACAACTCGGCCAGTCTTTTTCCGGCCAATTCTCCCCCCAGTTTATTATTGGTGGCAATATAGCTGAGGTAATCGGAACCTTTTAAACCTGAATCGATGATGACTACCGGAATTCCGGCACGTTTGGCGTTATTGACCGGCATCATTAAAGCAGTCTCGTCCAGCGGTGCCAGAACGATCCCCGACACCCCGCCGGTAATAAAATTTTCTACCACTGAAATCTGAGCTTCGCGGTCATCCTCCTTAAGAGGTCCCTTCCAGATCACTTCTACCTGCAGTTCTCTTCCGGCTTTTATCGCTCCGGCATGAATGGATTTCCAGAATTCATGAGTAGTTCCTTTGGGAATCACCGCGATGGAAATTTTCTTAGTTGTAACTTCAGATTTTTTACCGTCACCGCAGGAAAGAAACAGAAAAATTAATCCAAGCAGCACCATTCTGATCCATATCCGGAACATTTTAAAATCCTCGCTTAGTGAGTATTCAAGAATTTAGAGACTGATTTTTACACTTAATTTAATCATCATTTTATTTCAATACTTTTACCATCTCGCGGATGAAGTCCGGACTGGAACCGCAGCAGCCGCCAATAAAATCGGCCCCGGCCTTGATCAATCCGGGAACATGCTGGACAAACTGCTCAGGAGTTGTGCGGTATACAGTTTTTCCATTGATATATTCGGGCAAACCGGCATTGGGTTTTATCCAGATTGGTAAATTCGAGCTGTTTTTCAGACGAGAACAGATAGAAAGAAAACCTTCAATTCCCTGTCCGCAATTGGCTCCCACAGCATCGGCTCCAGCCATACTCAATACTTTGACCACTCTTTCCGGGGTTTCTCCCATCATGGTAAAATCTTTATTCTTCCCGGAATCGAACACCATACTTACCACCACCGGTAATCCGGTGGTTTTTGCAGCCTTCAGGGCGATCAGCGCTTCATTCAGGTCAGACATCGTTTCGATGAGCAGAGCATCTGCACCGCCCCCGGCCAGTGCCTCAGCCTGCTCTGAAAAGGCCTTCTGCAAAGACACCTCATCCACTTCGCCGGTCAACAGCATTTTGCCACTAGGTCCGATGGAAGCAAAAACATAAGCCTTTTCTGCAACGGCCTTTCGAGAGATTTCGACCCCTCTGCGATTTAACTCTATGGTTTTTTCCGCCAGACCATATTCTGCCAGAGTGATCCGGTTGCTGCGAAAGGTGTTGGTGAGGATAACCTGGCTTCCGGCTTCGACATAGCTCCGGGCCACCTGCTCTACCTTTTCTGGAAAAGAGAGATTCCAGCTATCGGGACAATCACCCGGTGATAGACCGAGGTTTTGTAGCTGAGTTCCCCAGGCTCCATCGGTGATCAGCGGAAATTTTCTGGATAATTCCTGCAGAGATTTAATCATTATTTAAGTTCTCCAGCAAATAATTTAAATGTCAGCTATGAAAGAGCGGTTTAATTGTAGCGGACAATTGTTGAATTTCTTTTCTTTCTTCTAATGAGAGCGGGCTGAATTGTAAAGCCAGATCGAGTGCCATAGAATATAATTTCCCCTCTCCGGGAGGAATGGCAGCCGTAATATCTTCAGACAGAGTAAATCGCAAAGCTTTTAACGCCAGTTCCGGTTGGTCGACTGGCTGATACCAGCATTTGGGATAGGTTTTTTCACTCCCCTCCGGCCAGGGACTGTAAGCGAACATTTTCAGTGCCAGACGGGCGGTCCCATTATCTTTAGCCTTTTGAATAACTTTGGGACCGAAATTCCCCTGATAGTAACAGACAAAATTGATGGGGAATAAAATAGAATCGAATTTAAAACGCTCCAGCATAGCCAGGGCAGCGGTTTCCGAGTGGGCCGAAAATCCAATATGATGGATCTTTCCTTCCTTTCTGGCTTTGAGAAAGGTTTCCATGGCCCCGCCGGAAGCGAAAATCTGTTCAACCTCCTCCATGTCAGTTACGGCATGGAACTGATACAGATCAAAATAATCAGTTCCGATCCTCTTCAGGGAGGTATGCAACTCCTTTTCAGCATTCTGAGCGGATCGTTCCATGGTCTTACAGGCCAAAAATACCTGCTTGCGGAAAGGTTGTAAGGCTTTCCCCAATTTTTCTTCAGCTTCACCATCCCAGTAAGAAGGGGCTACATCAAAATAATTCACGCCCCGCTCAAAAGATGAGGCAACCACAAAATTGGCCTCATTCTGCGACAGACCCACCACCACAATTCCACCAAAACCGATGATCGAAAGATTTACTTGATCATTGTAAGGTCTTTGGGGAAGTTGAGCGGCAACTCTGGTGAGATTTCCCTGAGCAGAGTGCAATGGTTTTAATATAGATGTCGCCATCAATGAACTGATCCCCGTTTTCATAAAGTCCCGGCGTCTCATGTTTTCCTCGCTATTGATTTATTTTAAGTTGAAAATTTAATACCATGATATGGCCATTTAAAGAATAATGATAGAATATAGTAAATCAACCTCGGTCTCAAAAATCATTCTTTTAGAAATTTGTCTTACCGGATAATGATACCGGTTCAGAATAAAAAATTATGTAACCCGCTATTGTTCTCCTCGTATATGAAAATGTTTTTTACCGGAGGATTTTATGAAAATATTTTACCTGGTAATCATTAACTGCTTTTTACTCATTTCCTTAGTCTCTGCAGCTGATGAATACAGCATCAAACCCGAGAACCAGAAATACCATTTCGAGTGTTGGGAGAATTTTAATATTGATGTGGAGGGCAATACCGTGGTGATCAATCATTATGGTGCAAATGGGTCGCTGGTAGAGATCAGCGAAAATGGTGATTTATTCATTGACCGGGAAAAAGTAAAAACAGACCGACAGAGCAGAGAATTATTACAAGATTATAATCAAATGATGCGGACTCTTATTTCTTCAGCAGAAAAAATTGGATTTGAAGCTGCCAAAATTGGGGGAAAGGGAGCCGAGTTGGGACTCGAAGCGGTTTCGGGTATCCTGACGGTGATGTGTACCGATCTGGAAATGGATGATCTGGAAGACAAACTGGATAAAAAAGCCAAAAAGCTTGAGCGTGAGGCCTATAAATTAGAAGCCAGGGCCAAAGAACTCGAGGAACAGGCAGAGGAATTGGAAGTAGTCCACGATAATCTTAAAAATCGGATCGATGAATTAGACGAATTGGAGTGGTTTTAAAAATATTCGAATATCGGGAGAATTAAAGCGGCAATTGTCAAATTAAGGGATGACAATCAGCCGCTTTTTTTTAAGAAAATGATTAATGTCCCAACTCCGAAAAAATGTTCCCTAAATTGAATCTGGAATAAGGTCAAGATAGTCAACGCCCTTTACGAGCCTATCCACTTGTCCCACATCAGACTGGGCTTCTGACGAGCCAAATGCTTTTAAAAATCCTGGATAATTCCCGAATAAGCGGGATCCGGGCAATGACTGGATGTCAGATTTGTCGGGACTGCTTTCTCTTTACGCTATTGTCAACTGTCACCATTTTATTCCCCCGAAAAAAAATTGGGCGATCATTCCGGCAATTGGCGGAAAGAAAAAAGTGCTTAGCAGGCGAACCGCGGCAAATTTCCATCCCAGCAGCCCGATTTCCATCGGCAAACGGTTGATAGCCCACAATGACCAGCCGGTGATGAAGGCAATCATGGTACCCACCCCGGCACCTGATTTCATTAAGGCTGCGGCAATGGGTAGACTCACATAAGGCCCTCCCGGAGCAATCGCCCCGGTAAGGGTACCCACAATGATACCCCGCATTCCGGCCTCTTTGCCCACCCATCTGGATATCATTTCAGCCGGAATCAGCACCTGCACCATTCCCGCTACCAAAAAGGCAAAAATGAGCAGGGGCAGGATCTCCAGGATCATTTTCATCCCGATTTTCATCCCGGCCATTTGGGTGTTATCCCCTTTCAGAGATCCCAGGACTAATAGAATTAGGGCCAGGAAACCCATAATGACAGTCGGCAGCAGCATTTTCAGATCTCTCCGTTTTTTTATCATCTTCTTTCCAAACGAATTGAGGTTAAGTAATGATTGCAAATACACTGAAGTTTATGTTTAAATTTTACGGGTCCTCAGCTTCCAGGAATTATTTTAACATATTTGAAATTTCTGAAAAATTCTCATTATTATGTCATTATCCCGAAAGGGATGGCTTCCTGCCACGAGGAATGAAATGACGACGCAATCTTTTAGTAGTTTAGTTGTTATGAGTTTCCTTTGCTTAGCTCATGATGACAAAAAATATCATTTTTCAGAAATTTTCATCTCAAAATTATTTAGCTCTGAGGTATTGTGCCGGCCAGGGAAGATCTACCCCCAATGCTTTGGCTGCTTGCTGAGGCCAGTAAGGATTGCGCAGCATTTCCCGGGCTAATAATACCGCATTGGCTTGACCGGAATGAATGATCTGTTCAGCCTGTTGAGCCTGGGTGATGAGACCCACTGCTGCAGTCAGGATTCCGGCTGCTTCCTTTATTTTACCAGCAAAAGGCACCTGATAGCCGGGGGAGATCGGTATTTTTACGCTCGGCACGAGTCCTCCACTGGAACAATCAATCAGGTCCACTCCTTCCTTTTTTAACTTTTTAGAAAGTTCGATTGACTGCTCCAGGTCCCAGCCATTTTCAGCCCAATCGGTGCAGGAAATCCTGACCAAGAGGGGTAAATCATCCGGCCAGACTTCCCGCACCGCCCGGGTCACCATCATTGGAAAACGGATCCGGTTTTTAAAATTGCCTCCATATTCATCCCGGCGGTGATTGGACAGCGGAGACAAAAACTGGTGCAGCAGATAACCGTGGGCCATATGAAGCTCCAGTACCTGAAAGTCAGCGTGCAGGCTGTTGGCGGCAGCCTGTCTGAATTGATTGATCACATTTTCCATATCCTCTGAATTCATTTCCTTAGGTGCGGGATATTCCGGGGCAAAAGGCAGAGGACTGGGAGCAACGGTCTGCCAGGGATTCTCACTGGAATTTAATGGACCCCCGCCCTCCCATGGCCGATGAGTAGAGGCCTTTCGGCCGGCATGGGCTAATTGAATTCCAGGTACGGCACCCTGCTTTTTGATAAAATTGGTGATTGCCAGAAAGGCGGTATACTGTTCGTTATTCCAGATGCCAAGATCGTATGGGCTGATTCGTCCCTCTGCTGAAACTGAAGTGGCTTCGGTAATTACCAAGGCAGCCCCGCCCACAGCCCGTGAGCCTAGGTGCACCAGATGCCAGTCGGTAGGTATACTGTCATGACTGGAATACTGGCACATCGGGGAGACAAAAATCCGGTTCCGGAAATTCAGGTTTTTGATTTTCAATTCTGAGAAAAGCGCGCTCATGGTTCTATCTTTCCATAGCAATATTTGATTTTACTTTATTTAATAAATGGTAAAAACAATTTCAGCAGGTCTGATCCATTACCCAAACAAAAAAAATAAAAAAACATCAAATAATCTTTATCAAAAATAGCATGATCAAGATTTGAATATTTTAAAGGATATTGTATATACCCTTTGGCAAAGTAATGATATTGGTAAATGGAGTTTTGGAGATATTAAATATGAGCCAATCTTGGCAAGATCATCCGACATTTCCGGTAAGTCGATTATAAGTTGATATATGGGAAGTGGACTTAAATCTAAAAGTGACGAATCTGTAACGATTTCCCCCTAAAGTTGCAGTAATAACATTAAAATTGAATGTTAGTGGAATATCTTTAGATTAGGGATTTAAATTAACAGATTATAATCTTTGGAGTAATTATTGACGCATCTAGAA
>MESS01000059.1:8723-8982 GCA_001771055.1 Caldithrix sp. RBG_13_44_9 | reverse complement strand
TGAAAGCAGGATTACAGTCACTCAGTTCTTCGCAGCTGGAAAACAGCCGGGAGATCAATCTGATGGAGCAGGTGATTGCCGATAAAAAGGTGCTCTATAAATCCAGGAAATATCAGCGTACGTTGCAAAATTTTGAAAAAAATCTGCAGATCATTTACCAAAAATGTTCTGAAAAAAATATACCGCTAATCAGCGGGAATCTGGTATCGAATTTCCGTGACCTGGCACCTTTTGCAAGCGAGTTTTTTACTGCCGATTC
>MESS01000059.1:8091-8640 GCA_001771055.1 Caldithrix sp. RBG_13_44_9 | reverse complement strand
ATTTTCAATTGGCCATGGAGGTAGACAGTGGATATGCCCTGAGCTGGTATCGGTTGGGAAAAGCCTGGGAGGTACTGCCCGACAGTGAGCAGGCTTTGGTTTATCTGGCCGGTGCCAAAGATCGTGATGTGATCCGATTCCGGGCTAGCGAAGATATGAATCTGATTATTCAAAAAATTTCCCGCCAATTTGACCAGCCGCTGGTGGATCTGGAGCAATTATTTCGTCAGCATTCAGCGCTGGGTCTGATAGGGAACCAGCTGATCTGTGATCATCTTCATCCCAATCCACAGGGTTATTATTTAATGGCCCTCGGTTTTTTTGAAATGATACAGCAAAAGGGATGGTTAAAAAATCCGCAGCAGATTTTCATTCCTCCGTCAGTGCCGTATGGGGTGACGGATCTGGATTGGAACATGGGCCTGTTGAAGATTTATAAAATGATCCATCGCTGGCCCTTTCCAGAAAAGAAGGTCGATTTCACCGATTTTCCAGCCTATGGTGATCCTGCAGCCGGCCGGATTGCCTATGATTATCTTTTCAACCATC
>MESS01000059.1:7770-8006 GCA_001771055.1 Caldithrix sp. RBG_13_44_9 | reverse complement strand
GGTAAACAGCTTTTTCCCGGAAGATCCGGAACCGTTCATTCAGATAGCCCGCAGTTATCGCATCACCGAAACATGGGATTCCTGCGAAACTTATTATCAGAAGGCGCTGGAACTCAAACCGGGGAAAGGAATGATCTTTTATCAATTAGCTATTGCCCAGTGGCGGCAAAAAAAGGTATCTTCTGCCATTACCAATATGGAAAAAGCCGGTTACGCTCCGGATCTGAACAAGGAAC
>MESS01000059.1:7425-7754 GCA_001771055.1 Caldithrix sp. RBG_13_44_9 | reverse complement strand
ATATTATCTGGCCGGATTTTTAGGGGAAGCAGATAAAATCAGTGAGGCAGAAAAAGTTTTAAAGGAAATATTGCAGGAGAATCCGCAGTATGCCCCGGCCCATCAACTGCTGGCAAAATTGAATCAATATAAAAGGAAACAGTCTGAAAATTAACAATTTCAAAATGTGAGAGGCTGATATGACATATCGGTTCAGGATGATCGGAATTCTTTGCCTGGGGATTCGATTCGTGTTGGCTGGGGATCAAGATATGGGGCCATCGCAAAAATATAAAGGCTATGCGGTAATAGGAAATGGAAAAGTGTCTGCAGTCTATTCCGATGATGCC
>MESS01000059.1:6911-7397 GCA_001771055.1 Caldithrix sp. RBG_13_44_9 | reverse complement strand
GGATTCAGCATTTTTATTTTCAAGATTATACCATGGACTACATTTCCTCTACCCGAGTGGAATTGACCGAAAATGGCAAGATTCTCAGCGGGCGTGACTCGCTGGTGATCAGTAATTGCTTCTCCACTAATACTCAGACCCGTTTTGTCGAAGATGCCCGAAGCGAGCAGCGCTGTTTTTCCCTGGCAGCGGATGCGATTGTCCTCCAATTCCGGGGCTATGAACTTTCCGCGGAAACCCAATTGAAATACCTCATCAATTTGCGCCCGAAATTCGTCTCCGACCGCACCACCCTGCTGGCCTCGCTCTCCTATATCCGGAATTCAGTGGCCGTGGAATGGTCAAATGGAACAACTATATTAATTGCCCCAGCTTTTGAAAATGGCCTCATTCAGATGGATGATTCCCTGATAACTATCTCCCGGGAAGTACCAGGCAAAAAATGGAGCAGCCTGGTGCTGGTGGCTGGAAAAAGTCGAGCGGAAG
>MESS01000059.1:6656-6873 GCA_001771055.1 Caldithrix sp. RBG_13_44_9 | reverse complement strand
TTCTATAATGATGCCAAAAAATATTGGGACTCCTGGTTCAAAAAAGGGAAACAACCCCATTTTAAGAAGAATTTTGACCAGGCTTCGCAGTACCTGCAAATGTATCGACGAACTCTCTATGCCCTGAAAGCCGCCAATCTGAATGGTCAGGTACCGGCTGATATTACCGGCCAGTTCCTTACCAACAACATGCCGCAGCTGTATCCGCGGGATGCCC
>MESS01000059.1:6177-6300 GCA_001771055.1 Caldithrix sp. RBG_13_44_9 | reverse complement strand
GATGATGTATTTTTCTTTCCTACTGCCGCATCTGCTCAATATAATACCTTGAACGGAAATTTGGAGACGGCCAAAAAACAGATCGATTGGATGATCTCTCATTCCAACATTTATGACCTGATG
>MESS01000059.1:5795-6086 GCA_001771055.1 Caldithrix sp. RBG_13_44_9 | reverse complement strand
TCAGTCAGAAACTGGGGGAGAAGAAGTAAAAAAAGTATTGGCAGATGGATAACCTGCTTCATTCATAAAAGTGAAAATAGTCAAGCAACTGTTCATTTATCCTTTGCCAAGTTCTTTTCCGCAAGGAATCCCGTTGGGAAATAAAATGCGGTGACAAAGTGATGAAATTGATTTTGCTGACTTTTATCCTGAAAAAATATTTTATGAATTAAGCGAGACTGATCTTAAAAATTTAATAGCTGGGAGAAAATCATGAGACTCTTGAAATACTATCAGAATGTGATTCTTGCA
>MESS01000059.1:3988-5786 GCA_001771055.1 Caldithrix sp. RBG_13_44_9 | reverse complement strand
CTGATGTTTTTCTTTTCCGCTTCTGTGGTACTGCCACAGACAACCTATCCTTATCAAAATTCGCAAAACTCTGTCGAAGTGCGGGTGCAAGATCTGCTTGGTCGTCTGACGCTGGAAGAAAAACTGGATCTGTTAGGGGGGACCGGTTTTGCTACCAAGCCGGTTAAACGACTTGGTATTCCGGAGTTGAAAATGACGGATGGTCCGCTGGGGGTGCGCTGGGGGCCATCTACTGCCCTTCCGGCTGGCATTGCGTTGGCCTCCTCCTGGGATCCGAAAATTGTAGAAAAAGTAGGGCAGGCCATTGCCCAGGAAGTGAAAGGAAAAGGCCGGCATGTGATCCTGGCTCCCTGTGTAAATATTGCCCGGATTCCCCAGGGCGGCCGCAACTTTGAAAGTTTCGGTGAGGATCCTTACCTCTGTTCCCGGATGACCGTTAGTTACATTCAGGGTGTACAACAGGAAAAGGTGGTGGCCACGGTTAAACATTATGCGGCTAACAACCAGGAATATCAGCGGGATTTTGTCGATGTGCTGGTCAGTGAGCGGGCTCTGAATGAAATCTATTTCCCAGCTTTCAAGGCGGCAGTCACCGAAGCCGGAGTGCTGGCGGTAATGTCTGCCTATAATAAAGTGAATGGCCCTTACTGCAGTGAAAATCCGTATCTGCTCGATGAAAAATTAAAATCCGAATGGGATTTCCAGGGACTGGTCATGTCGGACTGGGGTGCCGTTCATTCCACCATACCGACTGTTCAGAATCGTTTGGATCTGGAAATGCCTTCCGGTCAATATCTCAATCCCTCCACTCTGCGGGAAGCCCTGGTCAATGGAACGGTGCAGGAATCGCACATCGATGAGAAGATCAAAAGAATTTTACGGGTGATGTTTACCATCGGATTTTTTGACGGGTATTTTCCGGCGGACTCGACGGTGATTAATTCAGCAGCACACCGCCAGGTAGCTTTGGAAGCCGCCCGTGCCGGGATAGTGTTGTTGAAGAATGAGGGAAATATTCTTCCCATCGATCAGAAAAAAATAAAAACGATTGCCGTGATTGGGCCCAATGCGGCTATCGCCCGCACCGGCGGCGGCGGCAGTTCACAGGTCACCCCGATTGATCCGGTATCACCGCTGCAGGGATTGAAGAACCGGCTGGGAGATCAGGTTCAAATTCTCTATGCACCGGGAATCCGGCTGGACGGTGATGAAAGCGCCATTGAACCTGCTTACTTTTATACCGATGCCAATATGAAACAACCGGGATTGCAAGCAGAGTATTATGACAATAAGGATCTGCAGGGTGAGCCAAAAATCAAAAAGATTGATCCGCAAATTGATTTCCGCTGGCATGGGGATGCTCCCGAGCCGGGCATGCCGGTAGATAATTTTTCGGTTCGCTGGAACGGAGTAATCAAAGCACCACAGAGCGGCAAATATATTTTTACTTCGGCGAGTGATGATGGCACCCGTCTCTACTTAAATGACCAATTATTGATTGATGATTGGAATGATCATGCGGTAGAGGCCCGCACCGCGGCAATTACCTTGGAAAAGGGAACGATTTATTCATTGAAATTTGAGTACTATGAACATGGAGGAGATGCCGTGATCCTGCTGGGCTGGCAGCTTCCGGGAGAAGATCTGGAAAAACAGGCTGTTGAGATTGCCCGTAAAGCCGAGCGGGTTATCTTCTTTGCTGGTACTTCCGCCAATTATGAAACCGAAGGCCGGGATCGGGATGATCTGATTCTTCCCAATGGTCAGGAGGTTCTGATCCAGAAATTATCCCGGGTAA
>MESS01000059.1:3594-3863 GCA_001771055.1 Caldithrix sp. RBG_13_44_9 | reverse complement strand
GTCTTGCTGGGCAATTATAATCCCTCCGGTAAATTACCGATCAGCTTTCCCCGCCGCTGGGAGGATTGTTCAGCTTATCCAACTTACCAAAAAGAGAGCGGAACCACCCGTTATGAAGATGATATCTTCGTGGGATACCGCCATTTTGAACGTACCGGAATCAGTCCACGCTTCGCATTTGGCTATGGTTTAAGCTATGCTCAGTTTGAATACGGCCCGGTGAGTGTTTCCAATAAAGAACTATTACCCGGTCAATCTGTTACTGTGAA
>MESS01000059.1:3119-3530 GCA_001771055.1 Caldithrix sp. RBG_13_44_9 | reverse complement strand
GTTGTTTCTAGCCTGGAAAGACCATTCAAAGAACTAAAAGGATTTGAAAAGATTTTTCTTAAGGCGGGCGAGAGTCAGATGGTGAGTTTTTCCATTGAACCAGACGACCTGGTGTTTTATGACCCTGAACAGAAAAAATGGATCAGTGAACCCGGCGAATTTGAAATAATGCTGGGCTCATCCTCCAGGCCGGAAGATTTGCAAAAAGTATCGATTCAATTCGTCCAGTAATAAAAAAATATGATGATGTCCCGGTCACATAAAAGGTTATTAAAATAATAATTTACTGGTTATTATTTTAATAATTTTTTTGTATACCGGCTTTGGATTTATCCTTTGTAAAATATGAAATATCAAGAAATTACAAGATTCTCCTCCGATTGGCATGAGGTATGTATTGTTAATCTTGTT
>MESS01000059.1:2936-3110 GCA_001771055.1 Caldithrix sp. RBG_13_44_9 | reverse complement strand
TGATAAGGGTGAATTCCATAGCCTCATTAGATGTTCTGATCATCGTTCTGTATTTTTTTACCGTGCTCGTCATCAGCTATTTTGCCACTCCGAAGCGTAAGGAGTCCACTGAGAGTTACTTCCTGGCAGGGCGAAATCTGGGATGGGTTGCCATTGGAATCTCTTTATTTGCCA
>MESS01000059.1:1690-2925 GCA_001771055.1 Caldithrix sp. RBG_13_44_9 | reverse complement strand
AGTGAACACTTTGTCGGTCTGGCTGGATATGGTGCGACCAAAGGATTGGCAGTCGGCAATATCGAATGGATCGCGATTTTTGCCCTGGTTTTATTGGGGTGGTGTTTTGCGCCGCTGTTCCTTAAGGCCAATCTGTATACCGTACCTGAATTTTTTGGAAAACGTTTCAATCCTTCCACCCAGCTGTACCTGAGCGGAATAACTATAGTCGCCTACATTTTAACAAAAATATCTATCAGCCTGTTTGCGGGAGGACTGTTGCTGAAAGCTACCCTGGGCTGGGACATGTACACTTCTGCCGTGATCATGATGATCATTACCGGGGTTTATACCATAGTTGGCGGCTTAAACGCGGTGGTTTTTACTTCCGTTTTTCAGGCTGTCTTGCTGATTTTTGGAGCATTGATTGTGACGATATGCGGTTTAAAGGAAGTGGGTGGATTCAGTGGTCTGTATTCCAGGTTACCGTCTGATTACTTTTCAGTTTTTAAGCCTTTATCCGATCCGGATTTTCCCTGGTTGGGAGTAGCATTTGGCGCTCCCATATTAGCCATTTGGTACTGGTGCACCGATCAATATATTGTCCAGCGAATTCTCAGCGCCAAAAATGTTTGTGCCGCCCGCAACGGTGCTATCCTTACCGGCTTTTTAAAACTGCTGCCGGTATTTATTCTGGTCCTGCCGGGTTTAATTGCTGCCGCACTATTCCCGGGAATTAAAGGGGACGAAGCTTTTCCCACCCTCCTGAACTCTAATCTGCTTCCGGCCGGACTGAAGGGATTGGCACTGGTAGGAGTATTCTCTGCTCTAATGTCATCTCTGGCTGCATGCTTTATCAGTACTTCCACTCTGTTCACCATGGACTTCTACCGTCATTTTCAACCGGACGCTTCAGAAAAAAAATTGGTGCTGGTCGGCCGGCTGGCCACCACCGGCATGGTGATTATCGGCGTGCTCTGGATTCCGCTGATTAAAATATTTGACAATCATATGTATGTCTATCTGCAAAGTATTCAGGCCTATCTCAGTCCTCCTATTGCGGCCGTTTTTCTGGTGGGAATTTTCTGGAAAAGGCTGAGTGGCGCAGGGGCGCTCTCCGCTTTAATTCTGGGTGGAATCCTGGGCGTTCTGCGAATGATTCAGCAATGGTCTGGTACTCAATGGTTCTCTGACCTGCCGATATTACACCTTTTCTTTTCAATGAATTTTCTGCATTTTGCTATTTTCCTTTTTAG
>MESS01000059.1:0-1545 GCA_001771055.1 Caldithrix sp. RBG_13_44_9 | reverse complement strand
TCAAATGGTCCAATCATTGCCTCCGCCGGTGATCGGACTGTCGATTGGAAACTCTTGGAACGCAGCTTTGAACTGAATCCTCAATGGAAAAAAGATCTCACGTATCAGCAGGCCTATCTAAGGCAGTTAGATTATCTGATCAATGAAAAGTTATTTGCCCAGGCGGCGCAGGAGAGCGGATTACTGAAAGATCCGAAGCTGGTGGGTTATCTGAAATTTATAGAGGAAAAGGAACTGGTCAAAGAATTGTACCGGCTGGAAGTAGCCTCCCTGGTAGAGATCAGCGAACGGGAATATCAGGAAGCTTATCAGAAGCTCAAAAAGCAGGTCAAATTCGACTATATCCGGTCATCTTCGCCCGAGCGTGCCGAAAAATATGCCGCCGAATTGAAATTGAGGCCGCTGGACGAGATCCAACTGCTGGCTCCAGAGGAAGATTCGAAAGGAACCACGCTCCTCATTGCATTTGGTGAATTGCGTCCGGAATTGGAAGATAAAGTATTCAGTCTGCAGCAGGGGGAAATTTCTGCTCCCATTCCTATTGATGAAGGCTATATGGTCGTAAAGGTAGTGGATGGCCGGACCGATCTTTTTATGTCTGAATTGGATTTCGCTGAGAAAAAAAATAAAATACAAAAGGTAGTATTTGATAGAAAAGCCGGTGTTGTATCTAATGCCTATATCAAAGAACTGATGTCCGATAAAAATCTGACTCTTAATCCGGAAGTTTTTTATGCCCTTTCCCTTGAATTTTCAAAAGTGATCAAGAACAAATTATCTGACGAACCGCTCCCGATATTTCTTAGCGATGCAGAACTGGCCCAAACCCGGCATGATCTGATCGACCTTTTGCCGCAAACGTTGATCACTTTCCGGGATGGGGAGATGACCGTAGGAGAATTTTTACAGGAATTATCCTATATGCCGCCCGACCTGCGGCCAAATCTCAAAATGGCTCCGCAATTGAAAGATGCCATCGGGGTCATTGTCCGGAATAAATACCTGGCCAAGGAAGCCCGGAAAAAAAACCTGGATAAAAATGAGCAGGTCAAATGGGAAGTACAGGTTCAATCCGATGAAATATTAGCCCGCTACTGGTTACAGCAAAAAAGTGAACAGTTTACGGTTACTCCCGAGGAAATCCTGCTGTTCAAGCAGAGTGAAAATTATCAGAAATATCAGAGAATGAAGAATGATGAACCGGCTGATGAACTGCTCCAGAACCTTTTATTGAAACAGAAAATTTCCCAACAAAAAATTCTGCTGGCAGATAGTTTGAAATTGAAATATGACGTTAAAATAGAGACTGCACGTTTGACGACCAAACTAAAGAATGCCGATGAGATCATTGATCACAATCCAATTCCCTTAATCGTGCGAGAACTCTATTATTAATTATAAACTATAAACTATTAACTATTAACTGTATTTATTAGGAGGTGATTCCCGGAAAAAAATCTACGAATTGTTTCTATTAAATTTCGTCAGTCGTAAATTTACTTAACTAAAAATGGAGGTCTGTTGGTATGTACAAGTTACTATTCA
>MESS01000058.1:6521-8406 GCA_001771055.1 Caldithrix sp. RBG_13_44_9 | reverse complement strand
ATTATGACTGGGCTATTGGTGGCACCGGTGATGTACTGGATTTCTTCTATGAAGTTCGGCAGCTGGCAAAGACAAAAGGCAAGAATATTTCAATATTTGGAAACTGTAAGGGCAACATCCTGGCTGATGAAGCCTGCGATTTTACCAAAACTGAAGCCACTACCGAAGCCGGGGTCTGGAATGGTGAGTGGATCCACAACATTCCCCAGGCTCGTTTCTATTACGCCTCTGGTGATGGAGTGAAGGCCAATGAAAGCAAATATGAAGGTGCCGATCCCGGTGTAGCCAATCCCGGGGCAATGGATGTTCGCGAAGGAATGAAAATGGGCTGGAAAAGGCCGATCGCCGAAGCTGCCTCGTTCCAATCCCGCTTTGCCATCGCTGAAGCCGGTGACAAGTTACTGCAGGGCTGGATTAAAAAAGATAACCCTCTGGCGATGCAAATCTGGAGTGATATCTGTAACTATTATACTTTTGTGGCTGATCATCGCGATCTTTATACGGATACTTACACCCTCAGCCATATTGGAGTGCTGTCCCCTCCACAAATTCCCAGCTTCGAAGTATCCCTCAAGCGGGACAATCTCTATAAAACTCTGGCGGAAAATAACATCATGTATGAAGTGGTACTGCTTCCCCGCCTGTCACCGGAATTATTGGCCCATTATAAACTGCTGATCATTCCCAATATTCCCTGGGTAGATGACTCACAGCTGGCTTTGATCAGGGATTTCAAGAAGAAAGGTGGGAAAATTTATACCCTTGGCAGTACCAGTGAATTAAAAGAAATTGCCGATGTCTATTCCCCGGCCTCAGTGATGTCCGAGTTGAAAGAATATCTGACGCTCTCAGAATTTCTGAACAATATCGGGATCCTGGCCGGAGAGTCACTGATCACCCTGCAAAATACCAAGTATGTTGCGGCCAATATTGTACAGAAACGCGGGACCAATCGGGTGATTGTGTACCTTGTCAACTATGATAAAACGCTTCAGGATGTAAAGATCAAACTGAATCTGGAAGGATATATACCCAAAATCGACAAGAAAAAACTCAAACTGTATACTCCCGATCCTGTTTCCACTGAAATACGGGATATGAAGATTGAAGGTCGACAGTTGGAATTGACTGTACCCAATTTAGAGGTCTATCAGGTGTTGACCATTAATTGATGGGGAAATTGCTCATTAATCTGCGGTTATCATTTAGATTTCTAGTAGGGAAAACAAAAACAAGGGTGTGTAATCAATTATGTCATCTAAAACAATCAAAACGAGTCTGATCATTATGGGAATTTTTCTGTTTCTGATTCTATTCAATAACCTTATGACCCAGGATGCCAATAATAGTATTGCCGTCAAAAAATGCAACGATTTTGCTATTGATGGTCAGGGAAAAAACCCTGACTGGTCATTAACCGACTGGATTACAATTCCGCAAAGGAAGATTATTAAAGGTACTCTGAGCACTTCGTTTAAAATTCTCTATTCAGACTCCGGGATATATTTTTTATTTAAGTGCCAGGATCGCAAAATCACCGCCAGCATGCCGGAAGATTTCATGGATTTGTGGAAAGAGGATGTGGTAGAAGTATTCCTGTGGCCGGATGAGGATTATCCGATTTACTTTGAATATGAGATCTCCCCGTTGAACCGTGAGTTAGTTCTGCTGGTGCCGAATCTGAAAGGTAAATTCTGGGGCTGGCGGCCCTGGCACTATGAAGGAAACCGGAAGGTAATTCACTCTACCTCAGCGTTCGGGGGTGAATTGAAGAGTGGTGCTGAAGTAGAAGGCTGGATCGCTGAGATTTATGTTCCCTATGCACTGCTTACCCCTCTGGGAAAGGTACCTCCGGTAAAAGGAACGGTCTGGAGAGCTAATTTCT
>MESS01000058.1:6288-6484 GCA_001771055.1 Caldithrix sp. RBG_13_44_9 | reverse complement strand
ATTGGACTCATTATGTCCGGACTGCCGGTCATGGTTTAAGTAAAGACCGGGTAGCTGACATAATGAAGAGTGTGACCGAAACTCACGTCTTTGGGATTGAAACGGATAATGATATACCGGGACGGTATGAAAGTTTTCTGGATCCGACTGAAAAACTGGAGGCCTTACGGGCAATGGCAGTTGCTGCCCATGCGGC
>MESS01000058.1:2223-6235 GCA_001771055.1 Caldithrix sp. RBG_13_44_9 | reverse complement strand
CCGATAAAACCGAGCATTCTTTTTTTAAAGATCACCCGGATTGGGTACAGCGGAAGATCAGCGGTGAACCAGCCATTTTTGGCGGAGGCACAGCTTTCTGGATCGACGAGGGTGATGAAGATGTCTGGATCAGCCCCTATGCTCTGGAATGGAAAAAGATCTACATGGAACGGGTGCGGCAGATTGCCGGAACCGGCATCGATGGGGTATATGTAGATATCCCTTACTGGATGACCCATTTCGATGGCTGGGAGGACAGCTGGGCCAGTTTTGATGATTATACCGTCGCCGCCTTTAAGGCTGAAACAGGACTTGAGGCCAAGACCGATCTGAAATTGGGTGATTTCAGTGATCCTAATTTCCGGAAATGGATCGATTTTCGTATCAAAACACTCACCGCCTTCATGAAAGAAATTGATGAAAATGTTAAAGCCGCAAATCCTAAATGTATGACCATTGCCGAGATCTATCCGGGTTACGGGGAAGAAGCGGTACGGGTCGGGTCTGATGTGTATGATATGTATCCGGTGGTAGATGTTATTGCCCATGAATATGGTGGCGGCGGTGGCAATGCTGCCAGGAAAAATCCCCTGGAATGGTTTACCTATATGACCGGAATGTATACCTTTCGCGATTTTGCCGAGGGTAAAGCCTCCTGGATGCTCAGCTATTCCTGGGATGAAAAGCAAACGGTAGATCCGAAAGAGGCTATTAAGAATCTGGCCCTCTCCCAGATCATGGCAGGAACCAATTTCTGGGACGCCAGAGGACATGTGATGTCAGGATCTAATGATTATCCTACCCGGACTATTATCAATAAATGGATTGCCGAGCACGAAAAAACTATCTACTTACCGCGGGAAAGGATCAATCCGCTGGGGGTCTATTTTTCAGCCAAGACCCGTGACTATTTTGCCGATGATTTTTATCAGGCCTATACCGGAGTAATGTATCTCCTCTTACAGACCCACCAGGAATTTCAGGTGGTCACTCCGCGGACCCTGGCCAGTTTCAAAGGAGAAGTTCTCATCCTGCCTGATGTTGAATGTGTGTCCGATGAAGAGGTGATCCAGTTTAGCGGTCTTTTATCTTCGGGTAAGAAGATCCTGGCTACTGCGGAATCAGGGAAATATGACCTGAGCGGAAACGTACGAGCCCAGAATCCCATCCATCAACTGCTGGGTGTAAGTGATCCTGCTGGTCACACTATCGCTGCCGGAAAGTCACTATACCTGCCAGGAAATCCGGGTAAGGATTATTATCAATTAGCTCGAAAAATTTTCAATGAGTCCGCCAGAGCTGGGATTGTTGATGAAGCTTTACAGACCGCACAGAATGATTTCTTAAAACTATTGAATGAAAACCTGCAATACAAGCCGACTGTGCAGATATCCGCTTCGCCATTTATCTCTGCCCAGATCGCCAGAGTGAATAACAAAATTCATATCTTCATGGCAAATTTTAAAGGTTTGAAGGGCGGGGAAAATCCAATACAGCTTCCTGAACAGAATGTTCAAGTAGTATTTCCAGGATCAGCAGAGTCTAAAGTATTTCAACTTGATTATCTGGGCACTACTCAACCAATAAATGTTCAGTATCAGGATGGTAAAGTACTCTGCACCCTACCGGAGATTCAAAAAGGGGCAATTGTCTGGATTGAATGAGTTATAAAATGAAAATTTTCAGTTGCTTTGTCATTGGATTGCTGTTGATTATGGTCCTGGCAGCATACTCTCAAGAAAGAGTGCTGGCTGAAGTTGAAATCTCGGAAACCGCCGGGATAGACCGGGAAGATGAGTTTGTGGAGATCGATTTCCAGAGCTCGGTAAAAGCCTTTGAAAAATATAAGGATAATCTGGTAGCACGGGAATCGATCTCCGGCCAGAGAACTTACTGTCAGGTGATCTATTGCGAAAAAGCCAGCACTGATTCTATCGTTTCGTTCTCGGTAGTTTTCCCGATTTCAGTGAAGGCGAATTCCAGCCAAAGGTTTACCATTCAGCAATCCTCGATTCCGGAAAAGTTCCTTTCTGATCTGAAGCTCAGTGGTTCAGGAATTGATCTGATCATTGAAAACAAGTTTTACCGGGCCGATCTCAGTCGAAGCACCGATTCTGAGGCTAAAAGTCATGCTTCTGGTCAGTTGCGTGAACTGCTGCTAAAGCTGGGATTTAATCAATTGCTTTTCCGGACTGAGAACCGGATGCACTGGGCACCAAATTTTCAGCGAACGGATGCTGAGTACTATCAAACGATTGCCGGTTGGGATAATCCAGCTGATTACCGTTTGTACTCTGGACCTTACCTTGTTCAAACGGTGAGAAGCGATTCGGCCCCGGAGCATCCTGAAATCTACTTGACTGCGAGTTATAATTTTTTTGCTGGTAAACCATTCTTTATTTTCGTTTCGCTGATGGAAGTAGTCCGGGATATTGAATTGAAATTGCTTCGAAATGATGAAATGACGATGGATAGTATGTTTACAAATATCGCCTTTCAGCGACCAGATGGTCGGATTGAGGACTACAGTTTTTCAGAGCGCTATCCCTTTCTGGAGAAGCAACCCATAGAAAACGAAACTCTCTGGCTCTGCTTCTATCATAAAGACAGGAAGTATGGCTTCGGCAGTATTCGGTTGAAATATGATAACACCGATCGCTTCGGGAATATTTCCCCCACTTTCCTACCGCATACTAAGATCAGTGATGGGGCTGAAGGGGGGAAGTATTGGAATCGCCGCCTGATTAACGATCATCCGCTATTTGTTCCGGCGGGCAGCCGCTACCTGGAAAAAAATGCTTACCTGGTGTTTGCCGTTGATGAATCAGATCCCTGTGCCGAGATCCGATACTGGGCAGAACGTTTGCGTCAACCATTACTGGTAAAGACTATTAAATATTTTGAATAGCTTAAATTTATTTGAGAGGAAGACATGAAATCATCGAGATTTACCCGCAGGCAATTTATAAAGATGAGTGCTGCTGCCACTGCTGGTATATCGCTCACTTATCCTAGAATTTCCCGCAGTCAAAAATCATCAACTCCCGGCGAGGTGCTTAAGCTGGGAGTGATTGGGACCGGAGATCGGGGCGAATGGCTGGTCTATATCGCCCAAAATCAGCCTGGATTGCAAGTGATTGCCTGTTGTGACATCCTGCCGGATCATCTGCAGGCCGGTCTGAAAGCAGCGGCTCCAAAGGCTAAAGGATATGATGATTATCGGAAATTACTGGAGAATAAAGAACTGGATGCCGTGATCATCGCTACTCCGCTCTACCTCCATTTTGAGATGGCCAAAGATACCCTGGCTGCTGGGAAACATGTCTTCCTGGAAAAAACTATGACTTACACCATTCCCCAGGCTCTGGAGCTGGAAAAAATCGTTACTTCTTCTGACAAGGTTTTCCAGGTGGGATATCAATCACGCAATCATCCACTGTATCAGGAGATCCGGGAAATGATTTCCAACGGTTATTGCGGAGAGATCAAGCACGTCCGCTGTAATTATCACCGGAATGGCAACTGGCGCCGTCAGGTTGCTGATCCCAAACTGGAACGGTTGATTAACTGGCGGATGTACTGGGAATATTCAGCCGGTCTGATGGGTGAATTATGCTCCCATCATATTGACGTTACCAACTGGATGCTGGATAGTCATCCCTTACGGGTCACCGGAATGGGGGGGATCGATTTCTGGAAAGACGGCCGCGAAACTTTTGATAATGTCCATGCCATCTATGAGTATCCCAAAGGAGTGAAAGCAATTTTCTCCTCCATCACCACCAATGCCCATTATGGGATTTCTTTGCAGTACATGGGTACTCTCGGGACCATTGAAATTACCAAAGAAGAGGGACAGGAAGCCCGTTTCTATCCGGAACAGAAATTATTAGCTCAGGAGCAGCAGGAAAAGACCGAGAAGGGTGTATATGCGGTAACTGCGGCTACTTACCAGGCCTGGAAAAAGGGAGAGGGAACGGTAATTGAGATCGATAATCCACCGGCTGGTGAT
>MESS01000058.1:1740-2199 GCA_001771055.1 Caldithrix sp. RBG_13_44_9 | reverse complement strand
AGGGATTTTGCCGATTGTATCCGGAATAAAAAGAAACCGGTGTCCAATGTGCAAACTGGCCGCCGCAGCACCATCGCGGTTCACTTGGGAAATACCGCCATGCGTCAGGGAACCGTCGAACAGTGGAAACCAGAATATCTTGATTGAGACATAGGAATGAATACAAAATAAAAAATACAAAATACAAAATAAGCAGGATCAGTGATGTCTACAATAACAACTTCCATATACCATATACCTTATTCCTTAGTCCGTTATACCATATACCGTTATACCGCTATACCTTTTCTATATTTTCCTGCTATCCTTCCATTCCACCCCGGCCCAGGATATCGGACGGGAAGCAGTTGGTAAAACCGGAATGGTAGTCGCCGGCCATCCCGATGCGGTGAGAGCTGGAATAGTGACCCTGCAGAATGGGGGAAATGCGGCTGACGCAGCGGTGGCTGCTTTGCTGGT
>MESS01000058.1:1398-1671 GCA_001771055.1 Caldithrix sp. RBG_13_44_9 | reverse complement strand
TAAAATTTTGGAAGCAGGTGGTCCCACCTGGTATAGAGACAGTTCTAATGGTGATACCGTCGATACCCATAAAAATTGGTATTACGATTTATATGGGACTTTTCTAAAGCTTGAGGAAGCAGAGAAAACTACCATTGGAAATCGGCTGGAGAAGTTGCAGGCAGTCTCCAATCGTTTTTACCGGGGGGATATCGCGGATAGTCTAAATGCCTGGTATATTGCCGAGGGAGGATTTCTCCGTAAACGCGATTTGATAGCCCATGTCACCCGGCT
>MESS01000058.1:783-1365 GCA_001771055.1 Caldithrix sp. RBG_13_44_9 | reverse complement strand
TTCAGTCTATAAATGCGGCCCGTGGACCCAGGGTCCCTATCTTTTACAAGCTCTTCGTATGTTAGAAAATTATAATCTGAAAAATGCTGGCCAGCTATCCACAGACTATATTCATCTGGTAGTGGAGTCAATGAAGTTAGCAATGGCGGATCGCGATGCGCATTATGGTGATCCACTGTTCAACAATGTCCCGATGCTTTCCCTGCTGTCCGATCGATATACCAATTTGCGTGGATCTCTGATCAATCTTACATCGGCCTCGCAAACACTTCAGCCCGGTGATCCTTTGAAAATGAAACCCCTTCTGGAAGGCTCGTTTCCCTGGACAGAACAGGGTGGAACCACTACGCTATGTGTAGCAGATCGCTGGGGTAATGTGGTGGCTGCAACTCCCAGCGGACTGGGAAGCACTGCCGGATCGGGAGGAAGTACCGGAATTATTCATGGCACCCGCCTGGTGAGTCTGAACACCTGGAAAGGTCATCCTAATTGCGCCCAACCAGGGAAGCGTCCCAGGATTACCCTGACCCCGACCCTGGTCCTTAAAGCTGAAAAACCGGTTATGGCAGTCAGTGTGGCTGG
>MESS01000058.1:0-767 GCA_001771055.1 Caldithrix sp. RBG_13_44_9 | reverse complement strand
CAGGTAACCTTGCAATTATTGCTGGATTATGCAGAATTTGGACAATTACCGGCCCAGGCCTTGAAAATTCCACGATTTTCCACCGGGCATCATATTGGTTCTTTTGGCCAGGATAAACCTAATTATGGAAGTCTGACCATCCAGCAGGGAGTGGAACAGGAAGTAATAGATGAATTGACAAAGCGGGGACACCAGATCAGACTCACCTCCCGCGGCATAGGAGGCGCAGCGATGCTGGTCATTGATCCGGCGACCGGAATGATGTATGGAGCAGGCTCTGCCGCTTTGGGAATAAACGAATAATCACAAATGAGAAATGGAGTGTTATGAAGTCCTTTATAATTTATTTAACATTTTCCCTGATGATCGTAGGTCCGGTTTATGCGGACATGAGTTTTGATAACCCCCGGGTTGGAATTGTCATCAGCCGCACCAGTTTTGATCAACGCTGGGGTGTTACCCAAATGGCCGCTCACGGCTGGGCAGGAGTAACCAATCTGGCTGGAATTCCGAATGATTGTCTATTTCTGGAAGATTTTACCGGACAGTTGGATTTATCAAAATATCACAGCCTGATATTGGCACAGTGCACTTATGCAACCGAAAATGATTACCAGAACTTCCTGGCAGCTCTAAAAAAATATATAGAAAATGGCGGAAACCTCATCATTGATGGTCCGCTGGCAACCCACGATGAGCAGGCCCAGGAGCGCCAACATGCTGTACTAGACGATCTCGTTGGCATCTCCTATAAGGGATTCAAGGGT
>MESS01000057.1:18746-20120 GCA_001771055.1 Caldithrix sp. RBG_13_44_9 | reverse complement strand
CTTTACAACTATTACAGTGCGGAGGAAGATGCTCCAGATCGATATCGGCCGAGGGAACAGTCTTTCCGCAGTCCACACACACCAGGGTACGGGTGGAGCCATGAAATTCATGTACATTCTTACTGCCCGCCTTCTGATGCAGGTTATCGATATTCTGGGTAATGACCTCTTTAACATATCCGGATTGCTCTAAACGGGCGATTGCAAAATGAGCCGGATTCGGTTTGGCATCAGCCATAAAATCAAAGAATATCTGCTTCAACACTTTCCAGGATTCAGCCGGATGGGTATGAAAAAATTCTAAATCCAAATAACGCGGATCATATTTAGACCAGAGACCGTTCTCTCCCCGGAAAGGGGGAATACCGCTTTCCACCGAAATTCCTGCTCCGGTAAACACCACTGTAAATTTCGATGACCTGACGGATTGGGCAGCTTTTAAAATGGTATCTGATTTCATAGAATTCAGTGGGTCTGATTTTAGAATCTATTGGTAATTTTTAAGCATTAATCGATCCGTTGGGGATTATTCCAAAAGAACTGGGTGATACCGAAATGATTGGCAATCCAGAGATAGTCCCCATCCAAGAGTAGCCGGTAGCAG
This sequence comes from Caldithrix sp. RBG_13_44_9, assembly GCA_001771055.1. Classification (GTDB taxonomy): domain Bacteria; phylum Calditrichota; class Calditrichia; order RBG-13-44-9; family RBG-13-44-9; genus RQOF01. The sequence goes on along the minus strand of MESS01000057.1, from coordinate 19,516 downwards.
GGAATGCTTAATAATCCATCATCCGGGGTAAAAATTTTCCAGAAGTGCATTTCCCGATTGTACTTTAACAGCCCGGACCTGGTACTCACCCACACGCTTTTATTATTCACAGCAATATCAAAATAGGGAGCCTCAATTTCCATTCCCAGCTGGGGGAAGGACCCCCATTGTTTGCTTTTTCCGTCATACCAGAAGACTCCCTCTGGTGAGCAGAACCAGACTTCATCCTGATAGGTTTGCACTGCGGTTACCGGAATATCACTGATGGCGGTGGTGGTTATCACCTCTTCCCAACCGAAAGAATCAGTCCGGTGACGAAAAATTCCCCGGTTGGTAACCGCCCAGAGGGTATCCCGCTGAGCAGCCAGCTGATACACATCAGCCAGGATAATATTTTCATCCTTGATCCTTTTGATGATTCCGGATTTTAAATCCAGGGTATTGATTCCCTTATCAGTTGCAATATAAAGAACTCTATTATGCTCTTGCAGATCCAAAATCTCGCGGCTGTACAGGCCCTGACGCTGGTCGAAGTTTTTCCATTCATTTTTGCGGGAATTAAATAAGGAAAGCCCTAATTCGGTCGCAAACCAGAGCGAATCCCCGGTTACTTCTATGTCTCGCACCTTATCACTGGGGAGACTGCTGATCCAGCGGGCCTGATAAAAATTCCAGCCGCCGTCACTATCCTGCCAGTGGACAATCCCCGGTCTGCCATTTCCAATCAGTGGTTCACCACCAATCCACAGGTCATTATTCTGATATTTAAT
>MESS01000057.1:17215-18713 GCA_001771055.1 Caldithrix sp. RBG_13_44_9 | reverse complement strand
AATCACGTCCATCCGCCCCGAAAAGACATTTCCAATTCCCACGCCTAATCCCTGAATGACCAGCCAGATTCTCTCCCAGCGGTCCCGCAGGAATCCGGTAATCGGATACTCATCAAAATACTCATCCATCACTTTCCAATCAGAAACCACGGTATAATTGCCATTGGCAAAAAAATGAGGGAGAAGGTTCAGATATCGAGCGGGATAAAAAATATTCTGTTCAATGGTCTGGCTGTTTTCCGGAATTTTCTGGTCGGGAAATTCGAATGGCCAGAACGAACCTTCCGATTGACAGAGCCATTCCTGTTCAGCTGGTCTAAAAATGCAGGTATCCACATCGGTAACAGCCCAGAGAATACTATTGTTCAGGTCAAAAGCTACCTTAAAGACGGTATTGCTTGGCAAACCATTACTGGTAGTGTAAGGGTAGTCCCAGTAATTCTGAAACAGCTCATACCGTAATATTCCCCCATCCAGCGTCGCAAAATACAGATAATCACTCCCAACAGCCATGGACACGATCTGCTTACTCTCTAAATAACTGATCCAGTCATCCAAAGCGTATTTGCTTCGACGCTCCTTCTCACTGAAAAAATTTTCCTGTCTGATGTACTGCCCGGAAAGGAACGAAATATTTCCCTGAATAAAGATGATCAGCAGCAGAAATGAAAAATTTTTCAAGTTATGCCTTTGAGGGGTAACAAATCTATTCACCCATTACCTTAATAATAATCCGTTTACGTCTCTGCCCGTCAAATTCGGCATAATAGATCTGCTGCCAGGGTCCAAAATCCAACTTTCCGGAGGTGATGGGTACGATCACTTCATGATGAACCAGCAGGCTTTTTAAATGGGCATCGCCATTGGTTTCCCCGGTTTGATGATGGCGATAATTGATATTGAAAGGGGCCAATTTTTCCAGCCACTCGTCAATATCCTGCAATAATCCGGACTCGGCATCGTTAATCCAGATACCGGCGGTGATATGCATTGCCGAAACCAGAACCATGCCTTCCTTTACCCCGCTTTTTTGGACAACTTCTTCTACCTTCGGAGTAATATTAATGTACTCTCTTTTCTTGGAAGTGTTGAACCAGATATATTCGGTGGCAAATTTCATGGTACCAGCTCCTTAAACGGTTTTACATTATCATCTATCCTCAGCAGGACCTCGGGTAACAGTTTTATCCTGCTCAGAGTTTCCCGGTCACATTTCAGGGTGATTTCCACCTCTTCCCCATCGTAATGGATATTTTCCACCCGGCCCAGGGAATAAATATAATGAATCAATTTCTGTTGCTGCTGAGGAATTCGTAAAAAGAGAGATACAAAATTTTTCTCCAGGAATTCCTTCAATTTCAGTCTGAGGGACTCGACGCCGATGTGGCGGGTGGCAGAAAGAAAAATCGATTCAGGATATTCTTTTCGCAGCGAGGGAAGAATGTTGGTATCCGGCAGCAGATCTATCTTGTTAAAAATAATGAGGATCGGCTTGGAA
>MESS01000057.1:10065-17078 GCA_001771055.1 Caldithrix sp. RBG_13_44_9 | reverse complement strand
TCCGGTTCTGGCGGCGGATGGTCTGCTGTTTATCGATTTTATGTAAATCATGTTTCAATTTTTCAATTCTCCGGCGGATCAAACGACGGTCGGTTTCCAGCTGGGTTTCTCCGGGCCCGCGGGTACCAATTCCTCCCACCTGCCGCGAAAGGTGAGTCCACTGCCGGGTCAAGCGGGGCAAGAGATACTGTAACTGCGCTAATTCTACCTGAGTTTTGGCTTCACGGGTGCGGGCATGCTTGGCAAAAATATCCAGGATTAGGGTACTGCGATCAATTACCCTGACATCTAAGGATTGCTCGAGATTTCTGATCTGAGCCGGACTGAGATCATCATCAAAAATGACAATGGCTGGCTGGGATTCATTCACTAATTCCCGTAATTCATTCACTTTTCCCGAACCTATAAAATAAGCCGCATGGATTTTTTCTCTTTCCTGGAACAGGTGGTCGGCCACCGTCAGTCCGGCAGTCTCCGCCAGCTGAGCCAGTTCTGATATATGGTCCGATTTTTCTTCACTCGGCTGGCCGGGCAGAGTCACTCCAACCAGGATAGCTTTCTGTTCAGCAGCGATTGTTTCGACTTGCATGGATGGTTTTTGCTTCTCCTTGATTTATAATTGTTCCATACTATTTCCGGACAGTTTCAAGCCTGCGAAAATTCCTGTCCCATTATTTCTTTTTGCTTTTTTGAGGTGGTATAGGAAATGATCATTTCGCAAAAGATCAGTAAAATGGCAAGGACGATGAAATAAGACCATAATTCCAGGCCATATCGACTTTTTTCAATCTCAGTAGTGACATCGCGACTTGGATCAATCCAGAGAGCGCCTGGGAATGCTCTTTGAATATCAGCCGGCTGATAATATTGTTGAATTGATTCCTCAACCGGATGATTGACCGAATAAATCAGGAGTATTCGGTCAGACTGCCAGACCTGATAATTTCCGGCTTCATCGTTCTGGTCTAACTGCAGATAAAGATCGGCACCGCGGAAACCCGGAGTAATTTTCTCTTCCAGACCGGATGGTTTTTTTAAGGTGAATTGGTAGGGAGGCAATACCCCGGTAATTACCTGGGTAAATTTTTCTCCCACTCTGATATTCAGACGCTGCGACACATTCTGGGTGACGGCATAATAGATCATGCGATAAAAAAGCGGAACAACCAGTCCCCTGACCACCAGGTTAGTCCATTCCGGTTGCAGAGATGAGGCAAGTAGAAAGAGCGGGCCGGCCTCCTTTTTTCCCTGCAGAAGAAAAGGCTGACCATTCTGGAGCTCAATGATCACATCGCTGCTGCTGTTGGGCTGCATCTGGTAATAAGAATATACATGGATAGGATTTAACTCCTTACGCTCTGTAAACAGGCTCTCGAAAATAGGATGCACCCAGTTGATCCTGCCCAGTGATACATATTTTTCATCATCAGCTGTATTTCCCTGCCGCGATATAATCCTGCCAACCTCCAGGCTGCTCAGAAAATTATTGATGTTCTGAATGGCCAGATTTTCGCCGGGTATGAGTATTAAGCCTTTATGGCTGCGGTTAAATTGTTTCAAACGATTTATCAGCCCATCGGAAAGATCAGTAAATCCCTCCAGAATTACTGCCTCATAGTCGTCCAGGTTGACAGACGGCCAATCCTGGAAAGTTTTTTTCTCATAGATAAATAAATCCCTCTCTACCGCAGCCTGCAGGATGGTGGGAATAAAGGATTGAAACTGCATTTGCGGGACCAGGTGTATTATTTTTATTTTTTCCGGAATGAAAAAATTAAAATAGTACCGGTTGTCTTCCATTAAGGCATCATTTTCACATTCCACAAAACCAGCCTGGTACCCGCTGGACTGACTGATGGTTTCAAATTGAATTACCTTCGTCTGGGAAGAGGGAATGCTGAGGTTTTGCTGGGCAATGCGGGAATTTTGCACAATCAGGGAAACCATGGAATTCAGATGTTTGTCGGCAGTCTGATTGTGCAGGACCGTTCGTAACTGCAGGAACTGGTTTTTTTCCAGTAACTGATTTAATACCAGAGCTGAGTCAATTGAAATATTATCCTCCCGGCCATGGATTACCGGGAGCAAATATATGCGGATTCTGGCGGGAAATTCCTGCCAGTATTTTTGTAATTCCTGTTCATTGATCCCGCTAATTTGAAAATCAGAGAGATAATACAATTCTTTATTAGAAAGTTCAGACTTTTGGAATATTTCCAGTGCTTTCAGAGTAGCCAGCTGCAGATTTCCTTTGTACTGTACCGGCTGGATATTTTTGTTTATTTTTTTCCAGAGTTCCGGAGAATAATATTCCCGCTCTGCCAATATTTTCTGAGGTTCGGTTCCCAGGATCACTGTCAATCGATCGTTCATTTGTAACAATGGTTCCAGATTTAGCCACCATTGCCTCACACTTTCCAGCAGATTTCCGGTAAGTTGCAGGCTATTCAGGGAGAGGCTATTATCGATCACAAACACCACTTCAGTAGCCGAACGGCCAGCTGCAAAACCGCCCGAGCTCTGGAGGGTGGGCCGGGCAAAAGCCATTACCACCAAAATAATGATCAAGGTGCGGATGAGCAGTAACAGCAATTGACGGATCCGCAGACGCCGCATCTCCTTGCGCACCATTTCTTTCAAAAAATGGATAGTGCTGAATTTTATTTCTTTGAATTTGCGCCGATTGAACAGATGAATCAATAGGGGTATAAAAGCAGCCGTCAAAGCAAATAAAATCGAAGGATTCAGAAAATGAAACATCAACCTCCAGTTTCGTCTATACCAGTGTTTAAAAATATAGTTATTTTCTAGAATAAAACAACTTAAATTTCCGCAAGAGGTTTCAGACAGTATAATTTTAATAAATCCATAAAATCTTTAACAGGGAGAAAAAAAGTAACTATATTTGTTCCGGCGGGTGAGGTTGGACTAAAATCCATGTCTGGTATCAGCAACAAAATCTTGGTACTTTATTTTTACAGGAAGGGATATGATATTGCTCAGAAAAAATAGTGCTGGCTGCTCTATTGGGCCTGGATGAAAAAGAAGCGGGTAACTTTTCTGTGACTTTAATCATAATTCATCTGCTTGTTTTTTATCAATTTTAGTTGATTTTAATTTATGTTTCAATGTAAGGAGAATATCCGAATGAAGGTTTTTTCTTTTCTGGGAATGATCATGCTGATCTTGGTCAGCCTGACCCTGTTTATCCAATGCCCGCCTGAAGTGCCTGACGAAATTGCACCGGTAGTCAATATCATTTATCCGGTAGACGGTCAGGCAGTTTCCGGCACTATTAAAGTTTCAGTGGCAGCATCAGATGAAACCGATTTAAAGCAAGTCAATCTGTTCATTGATGGAGAGATGGTAGCTGTTTCAGAGAATCCGCTTCTTGAGTATATCTGGAATACTGTTCCTATTGCTGATAACCGCAATCACAGTCTGTATGCCACTGCTACCGATAAAAGTGACAACAATGGTTTTTCCGGCAATGTAATCGTCCGGGTAGTTACCGGCTCTTTTCCCGATACCCTGGCTCCGGTGATCACTATCCTTAATCCAGTTACCGGCGCAATTGTGGTGGATACCGTGAACGTGGTGTCACAAGTGTATGATGACAACCAGATCGACAAAGTACAATACTTCGTGGATGGAGAACTGATGCATACTACCACTCAGATACCGTACAGCTATGAATGGATAGTGACAAATTATGAGAATGGGAGTTCCCATAATCTTTTCGGGGTGGCATATGATGCGAATCAGAACAGCTCTGTTTCCAATGTTGTTACCGTCACGGTACAAAATACTGATATAACACCTCCCACGGTGGTGATCATTCATCCGGCTACCGGAACTATTTTCTCTGCCGGAGTCATTGTCCCGGTAGTGGCAGATGTGCAAGATGAAATTGGAATCCAGCGGGTAGAATTTTACATTGACGGTGAATTAAAAGTGACCGATACGACCTCACCATACAGTTATAATTGGAACACCACCGGATACGGTGATGGACGGACTCACACGATCTATGTAAAAGCTTTCGATTTGGCAGGTAATAATAACGCTCAATTAGTCACCGTAACGGTCAATCCTTAGCAATGCCTATTCCCGGTGCACTACAGCCGATTAATTGAATTTTGGCCATTCATATCCTGATTAACAAAAGCCCCGACTATCAGAGTCGGGGCTATTCATTTTATCCTGCTTTTAATCTAAAAATATGGCTTCGAATTAAAAAACAAATTCCATCGCTTCAGAAGCCAGGTAAGTTTCCGGAAAAATTTTCTGAGCTTCCTTTTCCAGTTGTTTCAGTTCCTCGTCGCCATGTTTTGGATCGTGGTGGGAAAGAATTAATTTTTTTATACCAGCATTCTTGGCCACTTCACAAGCCATAACAAAGGTACTGTGTCCAAAACCCTGGAACATTTCATATTCTTTCAGGGAATATTGAGCATCGTGAATGAGAATATTGGCATTATGAGCGAACTTCGCCAGTCTTTGATCCCCGCCGACATAGCCTTCGATATCGGTGGCAAAAACAACCGAATTACCGGCATGATTCTCGAATTTATAGATGTAGACCCCGCCTTTGGGGTGAGTATAATTGCGCATGGTTGAGATCCGGCCGATCCAAGCACTCTTGGAGGGAGTTTTATTCAGGGAGACGACCTCATATTCATCATCATAAAAATAGAGGGTCCTATTCTCGGCAAAATCATGATATTGGATCGTGCTGGGGAGCTCTGAAATGGTTACCGGAAAAAAAGCCGGGCTCATCAGCGTTTCCAGAATCTCCTGGATCGAATAATTCAACTGGGTGGGAGTGATAACATTCAGTTCCGTTTGCGGCATATAGATCATATTAAAATAGGGAAATCCCATCAGATGATCGATATGAGTATGGGTAAACAGCAGATAGAGCTTCTGAAAATTCTGCTTACTTTTTCCAGATTTCATCTCACTGATCAGGTCGCTTCCCAGGTTAATAATACCAGTTCCGGCATCAATGATAACGATATGTTTGCCCAAATCCACTCTCAGGCAGGTAGTATTGACCCCAAATTGGGTGCCGTTCCCAGTGGTCGGAGGGTAACTCCCTCTGACACCATATATCTTCACTTTCATAATCTTGCTCTCACCTTAGTGCCGAGATTCCAATTTCTTAATCTCATCCCGAATTCTGGCAGCCTTTTCATAGTCTTCTTTTTCGACTGCTTCCTGAAGTTCAATTTTTAGTTTTTCAATCCGGTCTTCTTTAAAATCAATCCGACCTTCCTGGATATCCTGTACTTCTTTAGCCGTATAAGCTCCTTTTTCCATCACTTCTTCGGCCACAAAAATCGGTACATTTTTACGTACTGCCAGAGCGATGGCATCACTGGGACGGGAATCAATTTCCAGCACTTTCGAATCCTGCCGGATATAAATGACCGCATAATAAGTATTGTTCTTCAATTCTGTCACTGCAATCCGTTCGATTTCTACCGTCAGAGAATCTAACATATTAAGCGTCAGATCATGAGTGATAGGCCTGGGTGGTTTTATCTTTTCCAATCCCAGGGCAATTGACTGCGCTTCATACTCACCTATTATTATCGGCAGGGTTCTTTCGCCTTTAATCTCTTTAAGAATTACCCCACTGGCCTGAGATTGGGTTAAGAATAAACCATTAATTTTTACTTCGATCATTGGTTGATACCTTAATTTATAAGGCTTCTACCGCCTTAATTTCCGGCATCTGATTACGGATATAGCGCTCGATCCCTTCCTTGAGAGTTAATTGGGCCATCGGGCAACCCCCACAGGCACCCACCAGCCGAACGTATACAATATCATCCTTAATTTCGACAAACTCTACATCCCCGCCGTCCATCTGAATGCCAGGTCTTATTGAATCCAGCAGTTTTTTTACTTTTTCTTCTTTCATAAAGTTACTTCCTTATCAATTTAAGAGTTACTACCTTCTGCTTTACCTCAATTTTAACTAAAATTTTTAATTTTGCATTGAGCCAGATCAAATATTGAAAAATATTCTCTCCAGCTTAAAGTTTTTGTTGAACAATATGCAGCGTTTCCTCGGTAGTATCTTTCACGGTTTTCAGGACATGTTCCTGTTCTGATTTCAGTTTTCCTTTAAAATCTTCATCATTTATGGTAGAAAGATTGATCAGAATATTCAAAGAAGCGGACTGGGCGGCCGCATAAGCCATAATAGCCGCGACTCCGGCATCGCTGATGGAATTCTCATTCCCTTTCAAGGCCACCGACCTGCTGAGCCCGGAAAGTACTCCACAGCGCCGGAGGACATCCATGGGAACCAGAGCGGCCCGTTTGGTTGCCTCCTCCACCGCCCGAGTACGCTCAATTTTTTGCTCCTCATTTTCATGGGGCAAACGGTAGGCTTCCATTACCTCGCTGAATACTTCAGCATCTTTGTCGGCCAGAAGGATAAATTCTTCTCTTAATTTGCTCGCATGATCAAGGTCTTTCTTCATTTCATCTTCGGATTGCACATATTTCTTCTTACCAATGGTCAAATTACAGACCATGGACACCATTACTGCAGAAAGAGCTCCGGCTAAACCGGCAACTGTACCTCCACCAGGAGCAGCGGATTTCGAGGATAGTTCCTGTAACAATTCACTTAGTGCCATTTCCTTTAACATTCTACACTCCTTTTTAATTCCTCATCGAATGTACAATCTATATTTGAAATTTATTAAAGTAAAATGATTATTTTTGCGAAAACAATAATTTTACCGGATGCATTCTTCCTTGAATAGGACGATTATCGCAATCTGATCCGGACAATAGTGCAGCTATCCTGTATAAGTCCTTTATAATTAAAAAATTAATACGATTTTCGTCTTCCCTCTTGCTCTGCTGTTTTACAATTTAGTACAAATTGCCAGCTGGTTTAATTAATAAAACTGAGCTAAAATCTATTGACTACTTTGCTAATTCTCAGAATTCCTGACCTGTTTTCTTATTCAGTTAAATCTTTGAAAAAT
>MESS01000057.1:8998-10057 GCA_001771055.1 Caldithrix sp. RBG_13_44_9 | reverse complement strand
TCATATTAGTAAAATGCTATTCTTATACAACTCTAGCTTGAAAAAGATTAACAGAGCTGTATCATGCCTGGTGAGAATGAATTAAAATCCCCTTCACAGCGACCGGTCATTAATGAAAATCTCGCCTGAACATCAATCCTGAAATCCTCCTCCGATAGGTGAGTAAACATTATCTTTTTTAGCCTTATTCTTTCTTGTCACATTATAATTAAATTATCCAAAAAAATCTATCTTAAAGATCATGACCAATCGATTACGCCCTATTTTCATCCTGTCAGGTGCATTTTTATTCTGGCTGAGCACCTGTAGTACCCAATCCCCTCCAAGTACTTCACGGGACTGGGCGCTAATCATCCGTGATCTGCAGATGATCACTGTTTCCAGTATGCCGGACAGTGTGAAGCAAACAGAGGTCAAAAAAGTTTTTGAAAGTTACCAGATTACTCTGGAGGATTACCAGAAATTTTATTCAAAGATGACTGAAAAAGATCCTCAGAGCAGCCTTCCAATTCTAAAAGAAGTCGAAAAATTATTCACCGAAGACATGAAGACTGAAGCAAATATTCAGAGAAAGAAGGCTGATGAAAAAAGAAAAATTGATTAAAGATCGCTGTTCCGGCAAAAAATGTACTTTATTTTTCAGAAAAAGCCCGATTAATCCCGAGCTTTTTCTTTCAAGTTTTTACTTGGCCAGAACTTCCAGAATCTTCTTTTTCGAAATCTGATCTACTTTTTCATGTAGTGAACCATTATGACTATCCATGGTGACCACTACCGGGAAGTTTTCAACTTCCATATGCCAGACGGCTTCAGGACTGCCAAACTGTTTCAGATATACTCCTTTTACCTTTTTGACACATTGGGCATAAATCTGGGCCGCACCGCCAATGGCATGAAAGTAAACCGAACCATACTTGCTGCAGGCTTCCAGGGTCTTTTTACCCATACCACCTTTACCAATCACTCCCCGTAAATTGAAGCGACCGATAACTTCACTCTGGTAAGGTTCCTCCCGGATAGAGGTAGTGGGTCCAGCGGCCATTACTTTAAATTCCTTGC
>MESS01000057.1:2913-8974 GCA_001771055.1 Caldithrix sp. RBG_13_44_9 | reverse complement strand
AGTGATATATGATGCCTTCTTTTAGGATATCCAGATCACCGCCATCATACAAATAGCGGTGGACGGCATCTCTTCCGGTAAACATATCACCATTCAATAAAACCACATCACCCACCTGTAATTCCCGGATCTGTTTTTCCGAGATGGGGGTTTTCAATACTTTAATATTTTTGGCAGTTATTTTCATTTCCGGTATGCCGGAATAATCCTTTTCAAACTCACCAGGAATCTCATAGAGCCACTCCTTCACTTTGCCCTTGGAATCCAGGATTACTCCCCGGCGGCGGTAGGCCCAGCACATATAGGCGATACTCACAAAATAGGATGCCGGTAAACGATTCAGATCGGCGATCTTTATACCGCCCAGGGTAAACTTGCCGCCAAAACCCATGGGTCCAATTTCCAGTTGATTAGCTTCCTGAATGATCTGTTCTTCCAGTTGAGCCAGATCCTGATTAGGATTCACATCATCCAGAGTGCGCAGCAGCTGTTCTTTGGCATATGAATAGCTCATGGCACGGTCACCACCAATGCAGACTCCCAGGAAACCCGGACTGCACCCTTTACCCTGGGCCTGATATAAAGCATCCAGGATCACTGCCCGCACTCCGCCCAGATCACGGCCATATTTCTTTCCTTCAAGCTGGGTGGGCAATTTATATTGAGCACTCATGTTCTCACAGCCCCCGCCCTTCAAAATCAGCCGTACATCCAATACATCACTTCTGGATTGTTCAAAGTGGAAAACCGGGCTTCCCTTGCCCAGATTGTTGCCGGTATTCTTACTGGTCAATGAATCCACCGAGTTCTGACGCAAGTAACCTTTCCCGGTAGCAGTGGCCACAGCTTCTTCCGCAGCCTTCATAAAGATCAGCTGGTCATATCCCACCGGACACTTTACGTAAAAGGTAATGGTACCGGTATCCTGGCAAATGGGGAGAGATCTTTTTTTGGCCAGTCCTACATTTTGCATCACCATATCCATGGCCATTTCCGCCATTGAATTTTTTGCTTCCAGATTCTTTTTCAAGGTAAGAACATTTTCCACATCCGGAGGCAGAAAGGCTGAGGTCCGGCGAAGCAGTTCCAGCAGATTATCGCGAAGTGTTTCATAACTCATGATACAAATCTCCTATTAATAATTGACTTTTTCTATAAGATAAAATAACAAATTTTTTAATCATTTCAAGTATCTGATTAATTTTAATCGGCAAATGCCATTCGCTTGAAAAAACAGACCGGCCGTTATCATTCATCTGATTTCCCTAAGATCCAATCGATATCCAATAAAAGCCCTATCATCAGGGCCCGGTAAAAAAGTGGGTCCTTCGAACTAAAAAATCCCAGGCGGGTGTAGACCCATTCAGTAAAAATCCTGAAATCACCTCCAATAATAAAATTAGAACCCAGTCCGTATTTTATGGTATAGGCAGGTTCAAGTTCATATTCCCGGCTGTTGCTGTAGGGATCATAATCGCCCCCTTCGACATAAGGTTTGGTGTTTACATATAAAGCCGGCGCCAAACCACCGATAACATAGGGCGATATTTTTTTTGCGATAGGAAGAAGATGGATTTTCGTTTCAATATTAGCACCAAGAACAATGATATAGGTTTTAAAATCAGTCCGCTTGTCATCTGTAAAATAATCAAAGTGAAGTGTACCCAGCAACTGCAGATGGGAAAAGTATTGATATCCCATTCCTGCGGAAATATTCATTCCATTAGGAGAATTGGCACCCACGATTTCCGAGGCATCTGGGAAGATCACACCAAATCCAAACCGAAAATTCCAGGGATTGGGAGTCTCACCCTGCAGCGGAAGAACCATGGGAGAACACCACAAAATCAGGCTTATCATCCATGATCTGACTCTTCTAACAGAGAATATACCAGGCACGAATAAATTCCTTTCTCGACATGAGCAAGCTAAAATATCAATCTCAGAATAAACAACTCAGACTAAATTAATAAAACTGATGTAAATTTCAATGGAAATATACAATTTCCCGGCCTATAATAGGGCCGTCAGGTTTCTGCGATCAGGCGGCAGGACCGAAAGAGAACATGAAATATTTCAACAGCTGAAATACCTGTTCTGACCTGTGAGTTGTATCAAATATAAAAAATAGATCGTTTAGAATGAACCTTAAGGAAAAAACGAAAATATTTTTTCGGCGGAATTTTTTACTGCTGCTGTATCTGCTGCTGGCTATCTCTGGCAGTCTGAGCCAGTATTTCAAAGGACCCCAACATTTTAATGATCTTACTTACACTCATTATAATAATTTTATCATTTTTAAACAGTCATACGTTCACCTGCTGCAGGGGAAAGATCTATACGAATTATATCCAGCTGAACATTGGGATTACTATAAATACAGTCCCACTTTCGCCCTGTTCATGGCACCTTTCGCGGGTTTCCCTGACCTCATCGGATTACTGTTATGGAATCTTCTTAATTGCCTGGCCTTATTATTCGCGGTAAAGAAGCTCGCCGGAATTAATCCCAGGTCAACCACTTTACTCTTACTTTTTATTTCATTGGAATTATTTACCTCGGTACAGAATGCCCAGAGCAATGGATTGCTGGCAGCCCTGCTGATCATGGCCTATTCAGCACTGGAAAAAAAACAACTCCCGCTTGCGACCCTGTTTATTGTCCTGTCCTTCTATCTCAAAATTTTTGGAATCATAGCAGCAATTCTATTCATCCTGTACCCGAATAAATTCAAGTTCATCCTCTACAGTGCCGGCTGGATGGTCATCCTGGGCCTTCTCCCACTGCTGATTACCTCCGGGGACACTTTGCTGAATTTATATCGGAGCTGGATACATCTGATCTTACAGGATCAATCTGTATCGCAGGGTCTTTCAGTGATGGGAATTTTTCAAAGTTGGTTCGCAATTCAGATCTCCAAATTTTCAATTTTGATTTTGGGTGTTCTCTTGCTGCTGCTTCCCTTAATCCGCCGGCAATATTATGAATCGGAAAAGTTCCGGCTTAATTATTTAGCATCCCTGCTGATCTGGCTGGTTATCTTTAATCATAAAGCAGAATCACCCACCTATATTATTGCCATGAGCGGTGCAGGATTATGGTTTTTCTCGCAGAAAATCAGCCGGATCAATATTTTTCTCGCCATTGCGGCCTTCATCCTTACCTCCCTCTCACCGACCGATCTTTTTCCAAAAATAGTAAGGGATTCTTTGATCATACCTTACCAGATCAAGGCCTTACCCTGCGTTCTGATCTGGATTAAAATTCAGATTGAGTTACTGTTTATGGTTGAACCAAAGCATTTTGTCACACCGTCTGAGGAAAGGGAAATTAAAAGTGAAAATACCAAAGGGAAATTTAGCCGCAGTTAAATAAAATCACGGTCAATCGGCCTGGGGTGGGTAGGATTCCAGCATCAGCAGAATGATCAGAAAAATACCCCCGCTGTGCCAGCTGCAAAGTTTCAAAGTAAAAAAACTCATCACAAAAAAAACAATCCCGCTTATGGCCAGACCATTCAACCGGACCTGGCGTGATCTTAAGCCTTTCCACACTGCTTTTAAAAAGTAAAAGTATAGCAGCAGGAGGAGGATAAGCCCCATGACTCCCTGACTCATGAAGATTTCCAGATAATCTGATTCCCAGCTTGCGTAGGGACTGGTTACCAATCGACGGTAGCTGGACAGCCCATGCCCAAATACCATCCTGCCAATATCCTGATTTTCGAAATCAGATTTAATAACTTTTACCGCATCCAGGATAATCCCCTTACGGCCGCTGCTCAAATCCACCGTGGAAGTTTGAGACTGATCTCCCTGGCTGATAGGATTTATCCGTTTATCCGATGAGAAAAAAATCAACAACAATAACAGCAACGGCAAACTGAGGATAAAAACCCATCTGACTAAAGATGCTTTGGACAGATTCCGCTTTCCCAGCAGCATTTGAAAAAACCAGATGGCAAAGCCGGCAAATAAACCCAGGAAAGCACTGCGGGTAAAAGTGAACCACAGGGCAAAAAGTTGCAAGAGTAACAGCGGAATATACCAGTAGGATTTTTTAGATTTATTCTCTAAAAAGTGTCCGATAGTAAGCGGAATACTCCAGCCCATCAGAGCAGCCAGAGTAAAATAACCGCCAAAAGTAGTGGTGGTACGTTCCTTACCGAGGGCAAAATTCAGCACCCCTGCCAGGGCTGCCCAGCCTGCACAAATGATGATCCAGCCAGACCAGTGATCAAGTTTCAGTTGGGTTTTTTGTGAAAGATAGATTGATATGGGGATATAACTCAGTAAAATGAAATGGGGCAGAAATTTTGGCAGTTCTTTTAAAGTCTGACCTGTGATTAAAAAGGTGATAATGGCTGATACGACATAGAAAAAAATGAGATAATGTTGTGGCAACAAGGGAGGACTGTTTTTACGAAAGAATAAAAAAATCAAAATGACAAATAAAATGCCTGCAGCAGCTTGCAGCAATATCGGAGTAAAGAAAAGACCGGCGATAAAAAGAAAAACTAGATAGTCCAGCCAGTGATACCGGGAATCAAATATGGGCTGCAGATATTTCTTCAAGGTCATTGTTGGCACCGCATAAAATCAAATCAGACTGATCACAGATTAAAATTGATGGTAAAGCGATGGGTACTGCCCAGGTCAGAAGGCAGGTACCCGTAATCAAATCGCAGGGCGGAGCGGTTAAATCCCACCCCCAGAGTGAAATCACGGGCTTCATAACCCAGCATCCAGCCTGCTCTCAGGGCAATCTGTTTCCAGAGTAAGAATTCACTCCCCAGATGCCAGCGGGTGTTTTCAGCAGAGACTTTCACCAGATCAGAGGCCAGATTCACATTCACTCCGGTAACCTTGAGGGGGAGCTGGTAGGCGGCTCCTAATCTGAGCAGAACCGGCAAGGCCGTATCATCATTATGCAGATTACCCATACTTCCCAGATTCTGGATAGTGGCACCCAGTTTAAATCCATTTACCGGAGGCCGGTAGATCAGCCCGGCATCAAAAGCATAACCGGAGGCGGTATTGACATCAATTTTTTCAAAGAGGTATTTTAGCGAAAGTCCCAGGTCGAGCCGTTCATGCAGGCGGCGGGCATAGGACAGGCCGGAGGAGAGGTAATGGGCAGAAGTAAAAGCGAGGGGTTCAGTGGAGGGGATTTCCCGCACGGCGATCTCACCAATATTAAAACTATTGACATGAACACCCCAGGCTGAACGGGAACGAACGATGGACAGGGCAGCAAATTCTCCGCGAATATCCAGGATCCACTCATTATGATTGAATAACACATTCGATCTTTTGGCTCCCAGCAAACCGGCCGGATTCCAATAGACTGCCGAGGCATCAGCGGTCATAGCAACATAAGCTTCACCCATTCCCACCGCCCGGGCATCAATACCAGACTTCAAAAAGGACAGGCCGGTTTTTGCCTGATTACCGTCCGAGCTGAATCCTGTGCCGTAAAATAAAATCAATAAAAGAGTGATTACTGTTTTCTTCATGATATCTCCAAAAATCCAGAGTTGCTATATCTTACCTGATTCTAAAATGCCAGCTGCCAGCTGAAGACATGACTTACACCTTCATCCACCACCGAAGTGACAAAGGCATAATCCAATTTTGCTTTAAGTTTCAGGTATTTATCGATCTGTAACCCGGCCCCAAAAGTCAGATGATCGTTATCATATCCCATCCGGGCGGCAACACCCGGGATGGTAAACTCCAGACCAAAATGATGTTTTTCTTCTCCGGCCGTGCTCCATTCAAAATCATAAGCCACCCACGCCCAGCGCACTGGGGTATGATAAAAAAATCCGATTCGTTGTGAAATTGGAAATTCATTATCCCGCTCCAGGCCGCGCTCGAATATATTATTGGTATTCGACTTAAGTTTAGCGTTAAGATCTTTTAGCTGATATCCCAGACGCAAATCAGTAAGGGGTCTATAATATAATCCCAGGTCTCCCCCAAAACCCTTTCCGGTATAATCAAATTCCGGGTCAGATAGACCTTCCCGCAGATATTTGGCATTCAAACCTACTGATAAT
>MESS01000057.1:2046-2898 GCA_001771055.1 Caldithrix sp. RBG_13_44_9 | reverse complement strand
TAAATTCCGAAAGAGAAATAGATGGCATGAAGTCCGTGGTTTATTTTATCGGTCTCCATTCCGCGGGAATCATAGCCCTGGATATCCCCTACTCCGCTGTAGATCCACCCCAGTGAAAATCCAGCCTGTGGTTTTAAAGGGGCAGATATACCCAGATAAGAGAAGCGGCGGTCCAGGAAGAGAAAACTATAGGAAAAATTAGCCGCAAATTTTTCCAGGAATGGCAAGGCGGCCGGATTATAATAAAATCCAAAACCATGATCGGCAGCGGCCACCTGAGCATTCCCCATTCCCAAACTGCGGGCATCCAGGCCAATGCGCAAATAGGCTCCGGCATATCCGCCATTGCCTTCAGCCATTAATTGCCCGGCGAATATCAGAAGCAGCAAGAAAAACACCCAACGATTCATCAGTTTACCTCTATAATAAAAAATTCGGCTCAACATAATAGAACATTGTTTATCATTATTTTGAAGCATCAATTAATTACCACAATTTTTCCCCAGGTAACTTCGCCCTCCACTTCAGCCCGGAAAAAATAAACGCCATTATCTACCATTCTTCCATTATTATCCCGTCCATCCCAGGTGGCAGACCGGTCAAAAGTATTTTGTTCAGGAAGGGCTTCATATTCCCGGAGGGAAATCACTTTTTCCATGGCAAAATTATAGATATCAATATTTACCTCTGCGGCACCAGAAATATCAAACTGGAAGCGCAAGATGGTTTCGCGTTCCGGGGAAAAGGGGTTGGGATAGGCATATACCGCCGGTTTCGGGCGGTTTCGGGTGGAAACAAAACTTCGGTACACCACCCAGCTGTATCCATTGTCATCGCTGGTGGCCAACCCAT
>MESS01000057.1:0-2011 GCA_001771055.1 Caldithrix sp. RBG_13_44_9 | reverse complement strand
TTCAGGAGATTGTCCCAGGTTTGACCACCATTCAGGGTCCGGCTGATAGAATTAAATTCCTGACCTCCGGTAGAGAGGGTCACAGCCCATATACTGTTATCCCAGGGATTATGCGCAATGGCAATTATCCAGTTGCCAGAAATACCTCCAGCCACCGGGATCTGATCAGACCCGATAAAAAACCGTTCCCAGCTGTTCCCTCCATCGGTCGACTTGCTTATCCCGCCGGCGGTGCCAATCCAGATATTTCCGTTCTCAGTGATAGCAGAAAATCCTCGATGATTCAAATAGTCCAACGCACTGAAGGGCAGACCATCAGTGGTGATCACTTCCCAGCTTTGGCCCATATCCAGCGAGCGCCGGATACCGCCACCGAAGCTGGCGATCCACACCTGGGTATCCAACAAGGCAATATCAAAGGTGATATTCTGGACGTGAGTGGTGGTCGGGCGCATGCCGCCCATGGTATCAGTTTGGGCATCTTTGGGCTGAGGAATGAGCACCCAGGCAGAGCTGCCGGATTGCCGGTAACGCAGACCTCCGCCGGCAGAGAGGGACTGATCTTCCTGCACCAGGGTATCATAACCGGTAGCGATCCAGACCGTACCATCTATCCCCACCGTCAAGGCTGAAATTCCGCCTTTACCCCCATATTCGGCCGGAGTAAAATTTTGCCAGTTTTCACCCAGATCCTCAGAAATACTGAGGCCAAAACCTGTACCCACATACAGTTGACTATCGGCCCAGTACAGGTCGGTGATGCCATTGCCCACCAGACCGCTGCGGTCAGGATTACTGATCTGAAGTTGGAAATCAGTACTTAACTGAGTGAATCCCTGGCGAAAGGATATAGACAATACTATCAGAATCAAAATTAAAAATTTACCTTTCAATCTCACCTGCAGACTCCTTTCAGTTTCGCACCCAAACACTATCCACCCAAACCACCGATTCCTGAACTACCCGATCGAGGGCATAGAAGGAAAAACGATATTTACCTGTAAGGGCACTGTCAGAAAGAAGGATAGTTAAGGAATAGATTCCATCCCCAGCCACCTTGTCCCCGGCATAGTGCAGCTGGTTGGGATCGCCAAGGAAGGGTAAACCATTATCCCACATAAATAAGGGATTTCCATTGTTGGCTAGGGTGGTGTCTGGTTTTAAGGAAAAAAAATAGACAGCATCAACATCCAACAAACTCTGGCCATCTTTTACTCTAATGGTGATCAGGGTGTCGAGAAGGCCAGAACTAGCGGTTGGAAGTACCAGGGTATCAGGAACTTGTGAATCCCACACCAGCGGTGCAGTATTTTCAAAAAAAACATTTTTCAAAATTGGCTGAGAAAATTCCCCCACTCTGTCCTCGGCAACAAATCTCATTTCATAATCACCTTTCCTCCTGACGGCATAACTGGAATCCACTCCGGTCTGAAAAACTGCTGAATTATTGCCGGGATTATAGACCGTATCCTGGAAGACTGGGGAGGGATTGCCTGAAACCAGTCCCTGGAGCAGTACCCAGCGGATATCTTCCAATCCATCATTATCAGCAACAGTGAAAAAGATAGTGGTGGATAACATTCCGGTGAGGATACTATCAGGGAATGAGTAATTCAGTATTTCCGGGGGCTGATTGGAAAAAATTTCCACTATCTGAGCGGGGCTTTCCAGTACCTCATCGCTGCTGGAGACTGCCCGAATCCTCACCTGGTAATGGCCGTTAGCAACTCCAACCTGGTTGCCGATGATTTCCCGCGAATACACCTGATCAAAAGCGATCACATCACCAGAACCCTGGTTCTGAGTATTTCCATCGTCATACATGGGATAGGTCAACTGAGACGCCCCCAGTGAATCAGCTATTAAAAGGATCACTTCCGAAATGCCGGTAATTCCCTCGGGATGGGTCACTTTGGCTGAGAACAAAAAAGGATTATCGGAATTGCTGCTGACAACCGCTGGCAAAATAATCCGGGAGATTTCAAATGGCTGAACCGTCCCAACGATTTCT
>MESS01000056.1:1539-6382 GCA_001771055.1 Caldithrix sp. RBG_13_44_9 | reverse complement strand
ATCGAGGAAATGGAAAAGCAGTTAATTAAAAAAGCACTCCTGAAATACGATGGAAACAAAAGAAAAGCGGCCAAAGCCCTGCAAGTTAGTGAACGGACATTATACCGTAAACTCAAAGAGTACAACCTTGAATAACATCCTGACTTTAGTATTGACGTTTACGGTGGTATTCAGCTGTGCTAAATATTCATTTCGGGGGGCATTGCCGTCAAATTTAAAAACTCTCTATATTGAGGATTTTAACGATAATACTAATTATCCCGGTGTTTTCGAAGAATTTATGCAGAAAGTAACCAGCTCGTTTATTTCGGACAACTCTTTGACCATTGTTGAACAAAAAGCTTCAGCGGATCTGATCCTTAGTGGCACACTTATCAATATCCAGAGGAGGCCGGTCAGCATCACTCCAACTGAACAGGTCCAGCAGTACCAGATGGTTTTAACGGTAAAGACCGAATGTTTGAATACCCATATTCAAAAGCCATTATGGGCTGAGTCGATCTCACGTTATGGAGTGATTTCCGGCAGTGCTTCACGCGATGAGATAGATCAGGCAAATTCAATAGCTATTGACCAGGTGGTGGAGGATATTATTGCCAAGACTATTGGCGCCTGGTAAAAATATTTTACAAATTACTGGAATTAAAAAATAGAGGCAAAAAATGGTATTTTTCATTTCGACTGATAATATTAAAAATATCTTTGAGAAAAATCCTGGTTCAGTGACCTTTGCCCATCTCGCTGCCAAATTAATTGAAGAGGGGGATTATCAAAAAGCTATTGAAATATGTCAAAGTGGTCTGGAAAAACATTCACGTTATGCCTTCGGTTATTTTGTTTTAGGAAACGCTTTTTATCATGTAAAGAATTACACCGATGCCAAGAGGGAATTGGAGAAAGCACTGGCTTATGATTCCAATAATCCAAAAGCCTGGGAAATTCTTTCAGCGATTAACGAGATTTTAAATCTGGGCGAAGATGCCAAGGAAAGCAATATCCAGGCTTATTTGATCGATTTTTTTAAAACGGAAGCTTCACCCAATTTCTTGCCGACCGTTGATACGCCTGCCTTTGAATGGAAAACTGAAGCGACCGAACTGGAAGATTTGAGTGTCGGTACGACTGAGATTTCAACTGATGAAATGGATCAGGAAAAAATGGGCGAAATGCTGAGAGAAGTAGTTTCCCCGGATCAGGAAGGATATGATTTTGAAAAGGCCCTGAATGAGGTGTTTCAAGGTAAAGAAATTGAGACCATCCCCACTCCCCCGATGGATACTGTTACCTCTGATGCCCTGAAAGAAATGGAAGAGCCGGCTAAGGAGGCTGATCAGGATACTATGATCAGCGCACAGGAATTTACATCCGAAATTGAATCGTTCTTCTCCAGTTATGAGGAAAAAGATAAAACGCCAGAGACCACGGTGGAACAACCGCCGGTGGTAGAAGAAGCTGTTCCTCCTTCGATGGAGGAATTTGAATTACCGGAAATAACCTCCCCCGAAACCGATGAAAAACTGGCAGAAATCTCGGAACAGCAGTCGGTTGGTGAAAAAAAATTGGCAGATGAGCTGCTCGATTTTAAGTCCTTCATCTCAGATATAATCAAAGATCAGGATGAAGTTGTTTCGAAGGAATCCACAGGTACTGAAGTACCCCAACCACCGATAACAAAAAAAGCCGAAGAATTTCTGAAAGAAGAAGATTTTAATTTGCCGGAACCAGTTGCAGAACCACCAGCAGCTCCCCCAAAACTAGTGGAAGTTGATAAAATTGAAGCCATAACCCCGAAAGAAAAGAAAACCGCTGCCAGGAAAGTAACTGCCAAAGTTACAAAACCGCCAATATTGTCTCCCACCCTGGGTGAGATCTATATTGCCCAGGGGCGTTTTGAAGAAGCTATCGAAGTTTTTAAACAGTTATTGCAGAAAGATCCTCAAAATGCCCGGTTTCGCCGGAAAATTGAAGATCTGCAAAAAATTCTGGCCAAGAAAAATCTCGGAGCATAGTTACCTGGCAAACCGGATAGACCTTTCTTTATATTTATTATGATATCAAGTTGGATTTCACATTCCCGGATCTGCGAAATAAATAGGAGTGGCCAGCCCTTTTTTAATCGTGTTTTATCCGACACTCTATGGAGGGTGTTATTATT
Organism: Caldithrix sp. RBG_13_44_9; assembly: GCA_001771055.1. Classification (GTDB taxonomy): domain Bacteria; phylum Calditrichota; class Calditrichia; order RBG-13-44-9; family RBG-13-44-9; genus RQOF01. Next base: position 4,227 of record MESS01000056.1, on the reverse strand, counting down.
ACTTCTGCTTTCATTACGTTTGCTGAGTGCTCAAGAGATCATCGTGAAATTCAAGGATCAGCTTAAACTCTCAGTAGACGAAACCAACCAGATACAATTCACTGAATCCTCTTTAAATCGAATTTTTTTTCTGAATGATCTAAAATCTGACGGAGCAATATTTCCCAATCACTTTGACCAGCCGGAATCCCCACTTAAAAACATTGTCCGGATCAAGTCGAACGACCGGCAATCCATCTCCCACATTGTTACAGAATTACAAAATGACGCGAATATTGACTGGGTTGAACCTAATTATGGTTTTAGAATCTGTTTTCAGCCCAATGATTCTCTTTATTCCCGGCAATGGTCTTTACCCGTATCGCAACTGCCTCAGGCCTGGGATATTGAACAGGGGGATTCAGACATCATCGTGGGAGTAATTGACACTGGCATTGATTATTTTCATCCTGAAATCCAGGGACAACTATGGATAAATGATCAGGAAGATCTGAATGGGGACAAACATCTGAATGAACTGGATCTCAATGGGATCGATGATGATGGAAATGGTTATATAGATGATGTAATCGGATGGGATTTTACCAACGCTCCGCAATTTCCTGATGAGGGTGATTATTTAGATCCGGATAATGATCCAATGGATGAATATCCGGGCGGGCACGGAACTCCCATCGCCGGAATCATAGCTGCCTTAACGAATAATCAGTTGGGGATGGCAGGTATTGCCCCTGGTGTAAGGGTGATGAATCTGCGAGCCGGTACAGCTGCCGGATATCTGGAAGAGGATGATGTGGCTGAAGCAATTATCTATGCCGTAGATAATGAGTGTAAAGTCATCAACATGAGTTTCGGAGATGTGGTATTTTCGTACCTGTTGAAAGAAGCCGTTGATTATGGCTATTCCCGGGGTGTTTTGTTTGTCGCATCTGCCGGGAATTCCGGAACCCAGCAATTACACTATCCGGCTTCTTATGATCAGACCATCGCGGTTGGAGCCACCGATCAGGAAGGCAATCTTGCACCATTTTCCAATTATGGATCTAAAATTGACCTGGTAGCCCCCGGACAAAATATCCTTTCTCTCTCCACCATAGGTGGATTTGGAGAATTCAGCGGTACATCTTTCTCAGCCCCCATCGTTAGTGGGATTCTGGCCTTACTCTGGTCACAAGAGGTAACTGCTTCTGGCCAGCAGATTCGATCACAACTAATAGCCGGTTGTTCGGATCTGGGTTATCCCGGTTGGGATATATATTTTGGAAATGGCCAGGCAAATGCATACTCCAGTCTGATAACTCAGAGTTACCGTCTGGCGCAGATCGACTATCCGGAAACCGGAAGCGGTGTGAAGCATCAGGGTGTGGCAATCATTGGTTCAGCTGCCGGTTCAGATTTTAAGGAATACCAGCTGAGTGTGGGAACTGGAAATAATCCGCTGAGTTGGACCCCGATTCACCAGGATAATATTCAGGTTATTCATGATACCCTGGGAATCTGGAATACAATATTCTTTGCGGATACCCTGTACACTATTGAATTAAAGGTGATCAATTGGGATTTGAGTTCGACTGTCCAAAGAGTAATTATCAGCCTTGACGGTTCACCTCCGGTGTTGACCTCTCTGGATATCATCCCTATGGTAGTAGAGGATTTTTTTGGATATATGGTGGAGATCAGTACTGATGATCAGACCGTGGCCCATTTGTATTACCGGGAAGCAGGACAGGCCATATTCAACTCCCTCTTTTCATCTCCTTATTTTAATTTTTCGCATTATTTTCTGATTACCCAGCAGCAGAGCCTCACTCAATTGGAGTTTTATGTTGAACTGGAGAACAGTTCTGGTTTGAAAAGCATCTGGGATAATCAGGGTCTATATTATCCGTTGGATCTGCAAATCCCCAGCACTTTTAATGCTGATTTTCAGCTGCTGATGGAAATTCCAGGCTCGGGGTATCTTTTAAGCAAGAGCGTGGATTGCAACCAGGATGGAATTACTGAAGTTTTTGGTAACTTTCACTGGCCGGATCAATCAGCAGATTTTTTGAGCAGTGTGAATTATTCAAATTTTGAGATCACCAGATATTTAGGACCATTTCCAGCATTTGCCCGCGATATAAAGGATGTGGATCAAGATGGATACCCCGAACTTTTAGCCGGATACGGTACCAGCTCATATTTATTCGCTGGAAATTCATTGCCAGCTCTGACCAATCCTCCAGCTGCTGCAGCTGAATCCGATTTCTGGGCCTCCCGCCTCTACGATCTGGATGCTGACGGCACCATTGAAGTGATCGCTCTCCAGGCCAATCAATGGAACATCTATCGCCTGGAAGATGCGGAATCCTTCTCAGTTACCCTCCTTCAGGTCCTGAACAATCCAACCAGCGGTGACAACCAGTACGGCATCCCTCAGGTTGAGATTGCTGATCTGAACCGAAATGATAAACCAGAATTGATACTGGGTGATTACGATGGAGACCTGATTATCTACGAAACAGATTCGAACGGGCAATACCAACCCTTGACCAGCATCCGGTTACCGGGTGTGGAGGCAACTCACCGGTTTGGAGTTGGGGATTTTAATGGGGACGGTACTGAGGAGATAGTTATCGCCACCCAGAAACTGGCTGATTATGTTGGCGAATCGGCAGTCCAGCAAGAGTACTGGATTTTAAATATTCT
>MESS01000056.1:0-1363 GCA_001771055.1 Caldithrix sp. RBG_13_44_9 | reverse complement strand
GAGCTGAAGCATATCTCATATCCCGTACCGATCTGTTTGACCACTCATGGCAGTATTTTGAATGTTTCGAGGCGGATTATGTTGATTCAACTGTGACGGCAAATCATGAATATGAATACCATATCCAGACAATCGACAGTTCTTTCACTCAGCCAATAAGTCGGACCAATAAAACGGTAAGGATCCGGGCAGAAAGATCCCCTGAGTTTACTCTATTTGAAATTCTTAATTCCTCACAGCTTTCTCTGGAATTTGACAAACCGCTTGGATCTCAGTCTTTTCAGGTCGAACGATTTCAATTGTATCCGGATTCTCTGATACCACTAAGCGTTGTAAGGGGAAGGGCATCCCAGCAGGTTATCCTGGGATTTCAGTCAGCTCTTTTACCGGGATCACATCTATTAATTACCCGGGGCTTGGAGAATCAGTATGGAGTCTCTCTTCCGGACGATTCATTAATCATTCCCTTTGAGGTTCAGGCACCGAATGAATCTCCCTATGTACAAAAAGTAGAGATGATTTCAAAAAAGGAACTTTTGGTTTATTTCAATCACCCGATGGAGGAGACCAGTGCAGAAAATCCGGTGAATTATCAACTCGAACCGGAAGATCAGGTAATAGAGGCCCGGTCAGAGCAGTCGGATGCTTCCAGGGTAAGGATTTTTCTTACCGGACAGAATCGGATGGGCAGCCTGGGGGAAAATTACTATCTCACCATTCAGGGAATTAAAGATGTTTGGGGAATAGAGATCTCGTCAGATGCCGGCAACCGTTTATTGATATTAAAAACTGTAGAAAATTTAGACAATCTGGTGGTATTTCCTAATCCGCTGCGATCGGACGCGGCAGAGTTAAAGATAACCTTTGGTAATTTGCCATATATGGGTCAAATTTATATTTTTACTGCTAATGGTCAACGGGTTACGGATCTCAAAAATGAGGGCTTCAGCGGGGGAATTAGCTGGGATCTTCGGAATGGATCGGGGGATGAGGTAGCAAATGGAGTATATATTTACCTGGCGGAATATCAGGATCAAAAGAAAACAGGAAAATTCATGATACTGAGATAAGGAGAATGTGCGAATGATTCATAAGGATTGTATTATAGTAGCAGTGACCGGAGGAATGGGCTGCGGCCAGACAACCGTATGCAAATTTATGGAAGAGATGGGTGCCAAGGCAATCCAGGCAGATCTGGTGGCAAAAAAAGAAATTGAAATGAACGACGAGATCCGCCAGGAGTTAGAAAAGACTTTCGGGAACCGGATATTTTATCGTGATGGGAAACTGAATCGAAAACTATTGGCAAATATTGCTTTCGCAGATGAAGCGAAAACCGAACGGCTGAATCGGATTGTGCATC
>MESS01000055.1:80799-93849 GCA_001771055.1 Caldithrix sp. RBG_13_44_9 | reverse complement strand
AAATCAAATTAAAACTATTTCTTCAGGAAGACTAATTTCAATAGGGCAGTTCAAGTAATTTGGGCAATTCCCGTCTGGCGCCGGACAGGCGTGAAATTCGTGGACCAATTTTGATCTTCTCATAGCCCGAGATACCAAGATCCGAATGTTGGCAGAAAGAAAAGATCTGATTAATTTTCACCTCACTGAAAAATCATGACGCAACACAATTTTCCCAAATTGTTTGGCCTGCTCCATCCGCTGATAGGCTGTGAGATATTTATGAAATTCAAAAACCGAATCGATTAAAGGTCGGATTTTCATTTTCTCTACAAAATTTAACATTTTCTCAAAATCCTGTCGATTTCCCATAGTAGTTCCCTGAATCTGGATCTGTTTCCAAAAAATACGGCGCAGATTCAACGAAGATGGGTTGCCCGTTGTGGCGCCCAGGATGACAATTCTCCCGCCCGGTTTTACAATTTCAATCAGATCATTCAAGCCCTCGCCACCGGCACTGTCCACCACCAGATCTATTCTTTTGCCTCTCAATTTGAATTCTAAATCTTTACGCCAGCCAGCCTGTTGGTAATTCACACCTCCCACAGCTCCGCTTGCCATCGCCTGACGGATCTTTTGGTCATCACCAGAAGTCACCCAGACCAGACCACCGGCAGAAATTGCCATCTGCAGCATTAAAGCGGCTACTCCCCCGCCAATTCCGGTGAGCAATACCATTTCGCCTTTTCGCAGGCTACCCTTAACTAAAAGTGCCCGATAACCAGTTAATCCCGCCAGCGGCAGAGCTGCAGCTTCTTCGAAAGAAAGATAGGACGGCTTTAAAAATAGATTTCCTTCCGGAACTACCACAAACTCAGCCTGGGTTCCATTCTCTGGCATCCCCAAAATTCGGAAATTTTCCTGTTGTGCTGCTGGATCATTGCCCCAATCCAATGCCGGATTTATCACCACCTCCTGTCCGATCCAATTCTTATCCACACCCTCTCCGATTTCCACGACCCTTCCGCAGCCATCAGAACCGAGTACTACCGGAACTTTTATCCTGGCATATAATCCATTGACAATCCACAGATCGCGATGGTTGAGGGCCGAAGCCAGTAATTTTACAGTGACCTTTCCTGCAGCAGGTTGTGGATAAGGAATTTCAACGATTTTGAGGCTATTCATGTTTTTTATTTCGTGAAGCACAATTGCTTTCATTAAATTTGTCCTTTAATATTTTATAGAAAATGAATAAGTCTTCGCTTTCTTTACAGATCCAGGAACTTTATTATATCGCTATCGGTGACTCTAATTTATAGAAAAGGAAAGATTTTCCAGAATAAAAACTTTTTTATCCAGACAGGCGGGCATTGACGATGGAAATTTACTGGCATCAGGTCATTGTACATTTTGCGGTAACCCTTTTTCCATTAAGTGTATTTTTTGATATCATCGCCCTCTCTTTCAAAAGACCAAAACACCTGTTTGCAGCCTGGATCACTCTCATTTTATCGGGAATAGCACTGTTAGCTGCAGTTGCAACAGGTCTCCTGACAAAAACCAATCTCTCTTTTCCCCCACCCGCTAAATCTGCTCTAGAAATTCATCAAACATTGGCATTGATAAATGTAGCGTTAGTCTTTATTCTTCTTTTCTGGCGGATAAGATCCAGAGAAAATCTTCCGGGGAAATGGAAATGGCCTTACATTCTCATTTCAGTAATTGCCGTTATTTTAATTCTGCTGGGCGGATTTTACGGCGGGAAGTTAGTGCATTATCATGGTATTGGTAAAGCTGACCAAAATACAACCGACCATCACTCCGCCCCGATCATCGAAGATATACCAAGCTTCCCCGCAGATGATAATCCTTTCCAGGCAGCTGATTCGATTCGATATAAATCATCAGATTAAATTTGTTTTTTCGCTTTCATGATACTTAATAATTCTTATCATCTTCAAAAATTTTATCAGTCATTCGCCTTTTCTCAAACTTGCCGGAATTAATTTCTGTCAATCACCCTATTGAAATCGTAAAGTCTAAGATATAAATTGAGCAGGATTAAAAGACAATTTAGTTGTAAATTTGATAAAGTATTAACAGAGGAGAATTGCCTTTGGAAAATCGCAATAACAGCAAATCTGAACGGATCAGCCCGGCCAGATTAAAACTGTCACCTTCAACCAATGAATATCAAGGAACGGATATCCGTTCCATTCAAAAATCATTTATTAATCATTTAGAATATTCATTAGCCAAGGATGAATACTCTGCCACCAAGCGGGATTTTTTTAAAAGCCTGGCACTTACGGTCAGAGACCGGCTGATTGAGAAATGGATTACCACCCAGCAGACTTATTACCGGAAAGGTGCCAAGCGGATTTATTATTTATCAATGGAATTTTTAATGGGGCGCTTGTTAGGAGATGCCCTGATCAATCTGGGACTTTATGATACCGCCCAACAGGCCATGAACGAGCTCGGTTACGATCTGGAAGCGCTGGCTTCGATGGAATCGGATGCTGCTCTGGGAAATGGCGGCCTGGGGCGTTTAGCGGCCTGCTTTTTGGACTCCATGGCCACTCTGGAATTACCGGCCTATGGTTATGGGATCCGTTATGAATATGGAATTTTCTATCAAAAAATAGTGGATGGAAATCAGATTGAATCTCCGGATCATTGGCTCCGTTATGGCAATCCCTGGGAAATTGAACGACCGGAATATATTTATCCGGTTAAATTCTATGGCCAGGTTCATCAATATCACGATGAACGTGGAACCCTACGCTTCAATTGGCAAAACACCGAAAATGTTATTGCCATGGCCTATGACACCCCTATTCCTGGGTATGGAAATAATACCGTTAATAATTTACGGCTGTGGTCGGCTAAATCCAGCCGGGAGTTTAATCTGGAATATTTTAATTTTGGAAATTACGGGAAAGCGGTTGAAGAAAAAATTATATCGGAAAATATCTCCAAAGTCCTCTATCCCCGGGACGATTTTTATGCTGGCCGCGAACTTCGCCTGAAACAGGAGTATTTTCTGGTCTCAGCCACTTTGCAGGATATAATCCGCCGCTATAAGAAGACTCATTCGGAAGGATTTCAGTTATTTCCTAACAAAGTAGCCGTTCAGTTGAATGACACCCATCCTGCCTTATGTATCCCGGAATTGCTGCGACTGTTAGTTGACGAAGAAGGTCTGGGATGGGATGAAGCATGGGATATCTCCTGCCGGACTTTTGGGTATACCAATCATACTGTTATGCCGGAAGCTCTGGAAAAATGGCGTATCAAGTTATTGGAATATATTCTCCCGCGGCATTTACAGATCATCTATGAAATCAATTATCGCTGGATGGAAAAGGTGAATAAAATATATCCGGGTGACCTGGACCGTCTAAGGGAGTTATCCATTATTGAAGAGAGTGATGAAAAGAAAGTACGGATGGCGCATTTAGCCATTGTCGGAACCCACTCCGTTAACGGGGTGGCAGCACTTCATACCGAAATTTTAAAAAACAGTGTATTTAAAGAATTTAACAAAATTACTCCCGAAAAATTTAATAACAAAACCAACGGAATCACCCAGCGCCGCTGGTTGAAACTGGGAAATCCAGCCCTGGCAAAACTGATCAGCCATAAAATTGGCGACGGATGGATCACCGATCTTTATCAGTTAAAAAAGCTGGAACAATGGGCTGATGAAAAAAAATTCCAGCGGGAATGGGAACTGGTAAAATTGGAGAACAAAAAAAGACTGGCATACTGCATCAAGAAAACGTTGGACATTGATATCAACGTCCATTCGATTTTTGATGTGCAGGTTAAGCGGATCCATGAGTATAAACGTCAATTACTCAACATCTTTCATGTGATTACTTTGTATAACCGCTTGAAAAAAGGGATACCTAAAAATTTTATTCCCCGGACTTTTATTTTTGGTGGAAAAGCTGCACCGGCTTATTCCATGGCCAAACATATTATTAAACTCATCAACTCGGTGGCAGAAGTGATCAACTCCGATCCGGATATTGGAGAGAAAATGAAAGTCGTTTTTATTCCCAACTATTCCGTCTCCAGTGCCCAGATAATCATACCCGCGGCAGACCTATCTCAACAAATATCCACCGCTGGTATGGAAGCTTCCGGGACCGGTAATATGAAGTTTGCCTTAAATGGGGCTTTGACAATCGGAACTCTGGATGGTGCCAACATTGAGATCTTACAGGAAGTAGGAAAAGAAAATATTTTTATTTTCGGATTCACTGCCGAGCAAGTTCAGGGTTATCGTCAGGACGGCTATGATCCCATAAATTTTTATGATCAAAATTCTGAATTACGCCAGACCATTGATATGATTAAAAATGGATATTTCTCACCAGAAAATTCGGAACTGTTTCATCCCATTATCGATTCCTTGCTGAACAGAGGTGACTATTATATGGTAATGGCAGATTTTGCTGCCTACCTGGAATGTCATGAAAAAGTTGCCAAGATTTATCAGGATAAAAATCGCTGGATAAAAATGAGCATTCTTAATGTCGCAAATATGGGAAAATTTTCCAGTGATCGAAAAATAAAAGAGTATGCCAATGAAATCTGGCGTGTTAAACCAATCCCAATCAATATCGACCGGAAACAGTAAGAAATTGCAAAGGATCTGCTGAACCGGACGATATTCTAATCGCTGCGTCATCATCTCAAGAGGAATGCGAGTATGACTAAAAAATTTTTGAAAAAACGATCCAAAAAAATGGGTCTTTCGCCTGGTACCATGATATATGTGGGAGAGGCCAAAGGTAAAGAAGTTACACTGTCAGTGATTGACTATAACCAGGATGAATATATCACTAAAGAACTCCGGCAGGTGGAAGATATAGCCGCTTTCCGGGACTCTCCGCCAGTTACCTGGCTGAATGTGACAGGTCTACAGAATGTGAAGGTTCTGGAAAAACTTGGTGAAATATTCAATTTGCACCCGCTTATTATGGAAGATATTCTCAATACCGATCAGAGGCCTAAAGTCGAAATTTATGATGACTATCTCTTTATTGTGTTAAAGATAATGTCCTATGACAAAGACCGACGGGAGATCAGTTCAGAACAGGTCAGTATCATTCTGGGGAACAACTACATCATCTCCTTTCTGGAAAATCAGGGAGATTTATTCCTTCCGGTGAAGGAGAGAATAAAAAATCCTAAGGGCAGACACCGTACCCATGGGGCGGATTACCTGGCCTATGCCCTGATCGATATCATCGTTGATCACTATTTCCTGATTCTGGAAAATTTAGCCGAGGAGTTAGAAATATTAGAAGAAAATGCCATTGAAAACTCCGGCTCTGATTTCATCCGTAACATACAGCTAATGAAACGGGAACTGATCTACATTCGCAAGTCTATCTGGCCGGTCAGAGAGTTGATTGGATCACTGTTCCGGGGTGACTCCTCCCTGATTACCGACTTCACTAAGCCTTATTTGAAAGATGTTTACGATCATACCATCCAAATTATCGATACCATTGAAAATTTCAGGGACATTATTTCCGGAATTCTGGATATCTATCTCACCAAAGCAAGCAATCGGATGAATGAGATCATGAAAGTACTTACAGTTATTGCAACTATTTTCATCCCGCTTACTTTTATAGTAGGGATATATGGAATGAATTTTGAGTTTATGCCGGAATTAAAATGGCGCTGGGCATATCCATCACTCTGGATGATCATGCTTACTATTTTTATTGGTATGATTGTCTTTTTCAGAAAAAAGAAATGGATCTAAAAAATACTTGGAAAAAACTTTGCCGTGAATCATCCGATCCAACTGCAAATGAGATTTCCGAATCATAAAGATCATACCACAGCGGAGAATTTCCTTTATGGACTCATCATTTTTTTCTTCAAGTTGGTTTACCTGGTTTATATTACCACTGCTGATTTTTTTAGCCAGGGTGGTCGACGTTTCTTTTGGAACCCTGCGTATTGTGTTTATAGCAAAAGGACGACGCTATATTGCGCCGATGCTGGGTTTTGTGGAAGTACTGATCTGGCTGTTAGCCATTGGACAGATCATAAAAAATCTCAATAATGTGGCCTGTTATATCGCCTACGCCGGCGGTTTCGCCACCGGAAATTTTGTAGGAATCTGGATCGAAAATAAACTGGCTTTAGGAACCCAAGTCTTGCGCATTATTACCAACCGGGATTCGGCAGATTTGATCAACAATTTGAAAAGTAAAGGATATGGTATTACCCTATTGAATGCGGAAGGCTCCCAGGGTCCAGTCAAAATAATTTTCACCATCATTAAACGCAAAAATCTCCCCGAGGTAAGTGAATTAATTAAAACCTATAATCCCAAAGCATTTTACTCGGTGGAAGATGTCAGATTAGCTAAGGAGGGTATTTTCCCGACGGCAGGTTCACAACCTAAAAGCTTTTCTCAATTTCCCTGGTTCAAGCTGGATAGAAAAGGGAAGTAACCGCTTATCAAATTGTAAATTAATCTATTTTTTTTCGAAGGTTAGTAATCAATATAATCGCAAATGTTAAAACAGTTATTGGGATCACAAAAATACTGAAAATTGAACTGAACAGTGGCAGCATATCGTGATTGGCTGATCTCAGGATCAAATAGAGAGTATAGCATATATAATATCCAAAGAACAGAAAACCTTCCCAGCGGGAGATCACTCCACCGGTAAAAAATATCGGCAAACAGGCGATTGCTACTACCAGCATCACTGGAATATCAAAAGTCAGCATAGATGTTGCGACTGGCACTCCTGCGGGAGCTACCAGGGCGGTGAGTCCTAACACTCCCAAAATATTAAAGATATTACTGCCTACCACATTTCCCACTGCAATATCCCGCTCGCCTTTGATACTGGCAATGACAGACGTTGCAACCTCCGGCAGGGAGGTACCGGCAGCTACAATAGTTAAACCGATGACTATATCACTTACTCCCATAATTCTGGCCAGTGAAATTGAACCTTCAACCAGCATTTGTGAGCCATACACCAGCATGGCCAATCCAATCGCGATTAAGATAAAATTGAGCGACCATTGAATTGGAGTTCTGCTTCCTTTGTGAGCATATTCATTGGTAAATTCATCAGTGGCGGTTTTTTTCTCTTTCCTGGCCTGCAATGTTAAGAAAAAGGTATATATGATAATTCCTAAAACCAAAATTAATCCCTCAAATCTACTGAGCATACCATTCATCCCAAAAAGCAAAGCAATAATAGAAACCAGAATCATTAAGGGAACGTCCAGTTTAATTAATTGACGGGAGACGATTAAAGGACTGATCATGGCAGAAATACCCAGAATGAACATCACATTGAAAATATTACTGCCTACTACATTCCCCACCGCGATGTCGGCATTCCCCTGCAAACCTGATTGTACACTCACCGCCAACTCCGGGGAGCTGGTTCCATAGGCTACCACCGTTAAACCAATGATCAGCGGCGGAATCCCAATATACGCGGCCAGACGGGAGGCACCGCGTACTAATAATTCTGCACCTGCTACCAATAAAATCAGTCCAAAAAAAAATAAAAAATATATATTGATTGGCGGCTCCTTTTGTGCAATCTATTTATAAAGGAATAAAACCCCTTGCGGATCAAATTTCACCAGCAATCAGATGATGCTTGACCTCAGACAAAATCATTCCTCCAACAGCCCGGCTGACATCTCGGCCCATAGAGTTACGGTTGAATGTAATCTTCCACTTCGTATTCCAGGACTTCCTCAATATTAAGTTCACTATTACCATTGGTAGAGGGCTGCCGGTAGCGATATATTTTGCCAGTATAATTCCGGAGGACAACTTCCTCGTCAGTTATTTTTAATACATACTGGGGAAGTAAAGGTATTTTTCCTCCGCCGCCCGGTGCATCTATGACAAAATGGGGCACTGCCAAACCTGAGGTCCAGCCACGTAATGCCTTGATGATCTCCAAACCTTTCTCGATCCGGGTTCGGAAATGTTCGGTACCGAACACCATGTCCGCCTGGTAGATATAATAGGGACGGACTCTGGCCATCAATAATTTCTGCATCAGTTTTTTCATTACCACCGGATCGTCATTGACCCCTTTCAGCAAAACAGTCTGGTTGCCCAGCGGAATGCCGGCATTGGCCAAACGTCCTAAAGCTTTTACTGCCAGGGGAGTTAATTCGTCCGGATGATTAAAGTGGACATTCATGAAGAGGGGGTGGTATTTCTTTAACACCTTTACCAATTTAGAAGTGATCCGATGCGGCAGGAAACAGGGTACTCGTGTTCCAATTCGGATAATTTCCAGATGCGGGAGGCGCCTCAGCTTCTGCAGGATATATTCAAGCTGATCATCACCCAGAAGTAAAGGATCGCCACCGGAGAGAATGACATCCCTGATTTCGGGATGACTGGCAATATATTCTATCCCTTCATCAATGAATTTAACACTGATTTTAGTCGGGTCTCCTACTTTCCTCTTGCGGGTGCAAAAACGGCAATAAGAGGCGCAGACATGGGAAATCAAAAACAGGCAGCGATCCGGATAGCGATGTACAATGTTATTTACCGGAGAATCTTTATCCTCCCCCAGTGGATCTTCCAAGAGATCACTATCCACCAGTTCTGATTTGTCTGGTATGACCTGCTTATAAATAGCATCCCCTTTTTCTTTGATCAAGGATAAATAATAGGGGGTTATCTTGATATTAAACTCATTTTCCAGATTTTTAATATCTTCTATGGGAATATCAAATCGTTCTGATAGCTCTTTTGCGGTAGTCAGACTATTTTGTAACATCTTCCGCCATCGTTCCATAAAAACTATTTTCCTCCTTTGTTATGATGACTGAACCTTTTAACAAAAATCATACGATTGTCGCCAACTCGGTAAAAATCTTTTATCCTGGCTTCCAGAACGTATTTATTCTTGTAATAAAACTGCTGGGTAGGAAGATATTTAGATTGGGAAGAAGTCTCGATAACCACCATTCTTCCATTTTGTTTGGCGATCTCCTCCTCAGCAAAATGCAATAACTTTTTTCCTATGCCCTTATTCTGTAAATTCGCTGCCACCGCAATCCAGTATACATCGAACGTCCCATCGGTGGCGGGAGTGGGACCATAACATACATAACCGGCAATTTCATCATGATCGGCTGTGGCCACATAAATGAGGTAATCCTTCTGTTCCTTGTTAAACAAGTAGATATCAATTAATTCCATTGCCACATTTATTTCTGGCAAGGTAAACATATCAGTCTGCTGTAAAATCTCATAAATAGCAGACCGATCCCTGGAGGTCATTTTCCGGAAATTAATCATAACATTTACGACCCATGGCTTGTTCTAATAAATGATTGATAAATTCATGATACTCAATGCCTGCCGCCCGCAGCGCTCGAGCAAATCCGGCATGCACCGATATATCCGGATTGGGATTATACTCCAGTACAAATATTTTTTCAGAGGCATCCACCCGCACATCCACCCGTCCGTAATCCCTTCCGTTCAGAAGCAGGAATACCTGCATGGCGATATCCTGCAACCGATGTTGCAACTCCACATCCACCATGGCCGGACAAACCGCCGGGGTTTTCTGGTACAGGGGATGACTGGGCAGCCATTTGGCTTCATAACTGGTAATACGCGGTTCGTCTGGTTCAAGATTATCGAAATTGATCTCCGAGATAGGGAGTACTTTAGCAGGAGAATTACCTAATATACTGATATTGAATTCTCTCCCTTCGATATATTTCTCCACTAGAATCGGTTGCTTATATTTTTCTAAAAGATGATTGACCCGATCCAGTAGCTGATCGAAATCGTAAATAATCGCATCGGTGAAAATACCTAAACTGGCGTCCTCGCAGGCGGGTTTGGCAATGACCGGAAAATCAATATAGAAATTTTTCGGCGATTTGGTAAACACCTGATACATCGGGGTCGGAATTTTTTTTGACTCCAGAAGTTTTTTGGTTAATACTTTATTCTGGGCCAATCCCAAAGTTAAAGGATTATTGCCGGTGTACGGAATGCCGAGAATTTCCCACAGACCTGCTAAATGCATTTCGTGGATGGCCTCTCCCTGATAACCTTCACAGAGGTTAAAAATAACATCAGGTTTTATTTTCTTTAATTTCTCAAATTCCGACCACACATTCAAAACCGGGAAATACTTGGGAAGGTATCCAATTTTTTCAATGGCTTCATAAACATCCCTGGCTTCATCCCGGACTGCATCCTCCGAAATAATATCAGGATCTTCCATAACCGGCTTATTATCGAGTTCGTTGTAAGCGATGAGCACTTCTAATTTCTTCTTTGGTTTGATCATATTTTCATCCCGTAGCGCTTAGCAGCAAATTCGACTACTTTATTTAACATTCCTGCGTAATCGTAACCGGCTGTGCGAGCTGCCTTCGGAAAGCAGGAATTGTCTTCCGGATTCGGCAGGATACCTGGCAAGGGATTTAGTTCCAAAATATTAGGGATGCCTGTTTCATCCAGACGAACATCAATCCGGCACCAGTCTCTGATTTGCAGAACTTTATAAGTATCGCAGGCGACTTTTTCAATTTTTCTTTTTTCGGCGAATGAGAGCGGTGCAGGACATTGAAAAATTTCTAAGGGATTTTCCGGGGTATCCCATACCCATTTTGCTTCATAGGAATAAATGGGATGTGCATCCTTGGGTAAACTGGAATACTGGATGGCCACAATCGGCAATACTTCTATTTCATTTCCATTTCCCCAGACGGCAACGGTATACTCTTCCCCTTTTAAAAATTTTTCCAAAATTACCGGCTGCTGATATTTTTCTATTTTTTCCCAAATACGGGCATTAGCTTGCTCGATATTCTCCACCACCGAGTCATTGAAGATCCCTTTGCTGCTTCCTTCAGAGACCGGTTTTACGATAGCAGGGAACTCAAACTCGTCCAGAGAAATTTCGTACTGCGGGCTAAATATTCTAAAAGGAGCATTGGGGATCTGATAATAGCTTAAAAGCTCCTTGGTCCGGGCTTTATTCAAACAGATGGAGAGGGTAAGAGGATCGGAACCGGTATAAGGAATATTATATTTTTCGCAGATCATCGGAACAAATGATTCCCGAAAATCACCGAATAAACCCTCGGCGATATTGAATACCAGGTCCGGTTGGTAACCATTCAATTGGCCATTGAGCAACTGATCAGCCTCAATGCCCACCACCTGATGTCCTTTGCTCTCCAGGGCATGGATGATTGCCTGAATCGTTTCCGGTGAATCACCTTCTGCAAAAAAGTCAACGGGGATTTCAGTTTGGGGGATATCCCGCCCCTGGCGGGATTTAAATTCTTTTAGCAGTCCATCTTTGCTGCTATAAACTAGCGCAATCTTCATGACATTCAATAGGGTAGAAACCCCTGCCGCCTCAGAAATTCGTTCTTCAAAACCTTTAGTGCCTGCGTTATCGCTTTTCTCATTTTATCGCTGCATCTTCAGCTTCAATTTTCACTGACCATGTTTCTTTTATCAAACATATTCATTTTGCCTGATAAACATGAATGTATCTACAATTATCATGCCAATAATATTGATATTCTTTAACCATATGTAATTATTGAAATAACAGAAATCATTTCATCGACTAATGAACCGCCAAAAACGGTGTTTTATCATAATGAAAATTTGTGAAGATTTTCGAGAGTAAAGCTTCTCATTTTGAGAAATAACTCGCGAATAGGGTCACGATAACTACCAATTTGAGAATGGAAATTCAGCTGAATTTAAAGGAGGTGAGTTGTCCAGAATTTTTTTTATTCTAGCCCGTATTCTTTTATTTTGCGATAAAGCGTTGCCAGACCAATTTGCAAGGTTTTTGATGCTTTCTGTTTATCATCATTATAATAACTAAGGGTTCGTTGAATATATGATTTCTCTACTTCAGTCAGTGACATCCCGATTTCAAAAGTCAGATCTTTCTGGGCATCATCCATCCCTGCTGCCAGTACAGGAAAATGAAACAGTTCC
The DNA here is from genome assembly GCA_001771055.1 of Caldithrix sp. RBG_13_44_9. Classification (GTDB taxonomy): domain Bacteria; phylum Calditrichota; class Calditrichia; order RBG-13-44-9; family RBG-13-44-9; genus RQOF01. The sequence goes on along the minus strand of MESS01000055.1, from coordinate 81,833 downwards.
AGCATGTTCTGCTGGGTTAGCACCACTGCTCGCTCAATCATATTTTCCAACTCGCGGATATTGCCTTTCCAGGGATATTTCACCATCGCCTTAATGACTTCAGGTTTAATCCCCTGCACATTTTTCTGGTTGAGGTGATTATATTTTTCCAGAAAATGCTGCGCCAGGAACGGAATATCTTCCATCCGCTCTCGTAATGCTGGTATATGTATCTTGATAACATTCAGGCGATAGTATAAATCTTCCCGAAATTTTCCAGAGCCTACCTGATTTTCCAGATCGATATTTGTGGCGGCAATAAAACGAACGTTGACTTTCAAGGTAGTGGTAGAACCCAGTCTTTCAAATTCACCACTTTGCAGAATTCTTAATAACTTCACCTGCATGGCAGGAGTAAGCTCTCCCACTTCGTCCAAAAACAGCGTTCCTTCTTCCGCGACTTCAATCTTCCCCCGTTTTTGTTTTACCGCTCCGGTGAAGGCTCCACGTTCATAACCAAAAAGCTCCGCTTCCAATAATGTTTCGGGAATGGCGCCGCAATTCACTTTCACCAGGGGATTATCTGCCCGGTTACTGAAGTGGTGTATAAATTCAGCTGCCACTTCCTTGCCGGTTCCAGTCTCACCGGTAATGAGAACAGTGCTTCGTGACGGAGCAATCTGTTTCATCAATTCCAGAATTTGCCGGAATTTTGGATTTACCCCAACCAACTGCGGATATCCCAATTCCTTCTTCAGCATCTGTTTCAGCCGTTCATTTTCTCGCCGTAAAGAAATTGTCTCACCCAGCCGTTTCAACAACCGTTTCAGATCTGCAAAGCGGAAGGGTTTAACTATATAATCGTATGCACCGCTGCGGATGGCCTCCACCGCTGATTCTACTGAGCCATAGGCGGTGATGATGATTAGATCAGTTTTTAATTGATTTTCCTTGATAAAATGAAGGATGTCCAGGCCGGTCCCATCCTTCAACTTTAGATCAGAGACCACTACATCGATCTCCAGCGATTTCAAAATATTTATCGCCTCATTATG
>MESS01000055.1:78974-80778 GCA_001771055.1 Caldithrix sp. RBG_13_44_9 | reverse complement strand
CCGATTTCCTTCCTGCAATCCCATCTCCAGGGCCTTCAAAGTATCTACTTCGTCATCCACTAATAACAATCTCAACTCATTCATGTTTTTTATCTCTCATAACTTCTATCACAGGAATACTTAAAGTAAAAATAGTGCCACCGGCCTTGCTGGGCTGATGAGTAATTCTCCCACCATGGGCCTTAACAATTTCTTTTGAGATAAACAGGCCCAGACCGGTGCCGGATTTTTTAGTGGTGAAAAATGGTTCAAAAATCTTTTTACGTTGTGCCGCTGGGATACCCGGTCCGGAATCTCTGATACTGACAATCACCCGATTATTCCGGCAATACAACCCGACATAGATATCTCCAGTCTCACTGGTTACTTCAAATGCATTTTGCATGATATTCATGAAAACCCGGTTCAATTGCAGCCAGTCACCCAAGATCCAGGTTTCAGCATGGTCAGACTTAAAATGTATTTTTATTTTCTTCATGGTCGCTTCCAAGCTGATATCATCTAAAAAAGACTTAAACCTTTCGGACAAATTGAACGGCTCCAGATATAATTCGGTCAGGTGTCCATAAGCCAGATAATGATTTAAATTTTTACTTAATTGTTGAATTTCAAATTCAATTTTCTTCAATAGCTCCTGTACCCGGACTGAGTTCTCCTGATTGTCTGGCTTTAACAGAGTCTCCAGAATTTCCACATTCAATCCAATTGAATTTAAAGGATTACGTATATCATGCATGATGGCGCTGGTCAAACGGGTGATGGTAGTCAGTTGATTCAATCTTTGCTTGCTTTTTTCCACCACAGCATTATTGCTAATATCTTGAAAATTAATAACATAATGAATACTACCGGGTCGGCTGTACCGCAGCCGGCTTACTGAAACCAGAACCGGAAAGGAGTTTCCTACTTTGGGTTGGATATATAACCGTACATTCGAGATTCGTCTGCGGTCTGGTTTTATCTTGCCTGACAACTGATCTCTCGAACTATCAGTAAAAATATTAAAAATGTTTTTCTTTAAAATATCACTGGGAGTATAACCAGTCAAGCGCACGGCAGTGGGATTCCAGAATAATACATTAAGATTTTCATCACAGTTGGCTGCGCCTACCGGTGACTCTCGGATGATCTGATAAATCACGTCCAATTGTTTCTGCAAGTCATCTTTAACCAGATTTAATTCTTTAATCAGCTGTAAATCCTTATTCCGTAAATCCTGATAGAGCTGCCCCCACCATTGACTCAGGGAGATCAGAGTATAATCAAAAATTTTTTGAATTTTTTCCAGAGTGTTTTGAAATTCATTGGCAAATTCGCCAATGGTATGAATTAAAAAATAATTGATAATAATCCGGGCGATACCCAGAAATGCCAGCTGGGCATAAAAATTTTGTTTTAATTCCGATTTGGCCTGAAAGGCATCCAAATAATAACGGGAGAGGTAATAACCGGGCTGATCATTCTCAGAGAACAGGTCATTTTCGATCTGGGTGAAGATATCGCTGAAAATTTTACGACAGGCTTGTTCGCTTAAATCCAGATCGGAGACCCAGTGGGAGGTGAGCAGAGTCTCAAAGGCGGTATCAACTAGTGCTTTTTTATGAGTACGGAATGGATTTTTTTCGTCAACCATTAAAACCAGAACAAAAAAATTTAGTATTTACCACTTTTATTACCATCGAGTTTAAATCGATCATAAGTTAAAAACTTTACTTTTAAAATAAAACCACTTTATTATGAATCCACTGATCAATTATGTCCCTCTCTTTGCGACTTAGATTTGGCGGATCTATTCGGTAGCAAT
>MESS01000055.1:60032-78868 GCA_001771055.1 Caldithrix sp. RBG_13_44_9 | reverse complement strand
TGTGAGTGCGCTGTTCTTGCTGGGAATGTTCGCCGGATGTGCCAAGGTTCCGCAAGATGTAATTGATGGAGCACAAGCTGCTCTGCAAGCTGCAAAAACTGCTGAAGCCGATCGGTATTTACCGGAACAATACAATGCGGCTAAAAGCGCGCTGGATGCAGCCATGGCTGAAGTGGAAACCCAAAGCTCTAAGTTCTTCCTATTCCGCAGTTATAAAAAAGCCGGAGAAATGCTGGCAGCCGCCACTACCGCTGCCCAGGAAGCTCAGAATGGCGTTGCCGCCCGGAAAGAAGAAGTCCGGCAAGAAGCTGAAGCTCTCCTTCCCCAGGTTCCTGAGGCCATCAAACAAGCTCAGGCCCTGATGAAAAAAGCTCCTCGTGGCAAGGAAGGCAAAGCCGCTCTTCAGGCGATCCAAAATGACCTCACTTTAGTTGAAGCTTCCATGGAGCAGGCCAATACAGCCATGCAAAATGGTGATTATTTAACTGCCCGTGATAAAGCAAAGGCCAGTCTGGATAAAACCAATGCCCTGATTGACGAGTTGAAACAAGCAATCAGTCGAAAAGCGGGAAGATAGTAAAACCACTCAACAATTGAATTTGTCAACATTCATAAAACCTCGTTCCATTTTTCCTTTATATGGAACGAGGTTTTATTTATGCTCATCAACGGATTCGTACAAAAGTCATTCTCAGGTGGGCCGGATTAAGGCATCTCTGGAGCAGTCTGCATGCAAGGGAAGTTGAAAAACAAACCATTAAAATTCAAAGTAATCACTCTAACAATTTCTGTTTTATTGATCATTCTGTCTTTCATTGCTCTAGCGGAGAGCCTGAGTCCCGAACCACCCCTGGGAGAATTGAATCAGGCCAGAATTCAGATGGAGGTCGCCCGGAAAGAAGATGCGGAGAGATATGCTCTGAAGTTATACCGCAAGGCCGAAAAAAGCTGGCAACTGGCACAGCAAGCCTGGAAAAAGGAAAATAAAAAATGGTCTTTCAACAGAGACTATCAACAGGTTAAGGATCTGGCGCAAATTGCAGGAGAACAGGCCGAACTCGCTAAAATCCGCAGCCTGGAAGTTCAGGATTCCCTTCATATGCTGGTCCTGAGCGGACTGCTAAAAATTGAAAACCTTATTTCGGATTACCTAGACAAATACGAATCTGTTACAACCAAGCCTTTCATTAAAAAACAATTGATTAAGAGTGAGCAATTGGTCCGAGAAGGAGAAATGGCCCTGCAAGCCAGGGATTATTTTAAGGCTATCCATTGTGTCGAAAATGCTGAGAACGACATCCAAAATGCAAATAGAGAAATGTCCAGAGTGATCTCAGATTACTTCTCTTACATTCCCCAGTGGGAACAATGGGTAGCTGCTTCCATCCAAAAATCTGCTGATAGTCAGAAAGTAGTTTTAATTATCAATAAAATGGAACATTATCTGGATGTTTACCAAAACGGAATTCAGCTGGCCCAATTTGATATCGAGATGGGATCCAATTGGATAGGTCGCAAGCAGTACAAGGGAGATAAAGCTACTCCTGAGGGTCACTATTTGATTGTAAAAAAGAGAGAGAAACCCAAGACAATTTATCATAAAGCACTAGAACTGAATTATCCAAACGTTTCTGATGAGGAACTATTCAATAAAAATATAGAAAATGGGCACCTCCCGCTAGATGCAGAGATTGGCGGTTCGATAGAAATTCACGGTGAAGGCGGTACAGGGTCCAACTGGACAAATGGCTGCATTGCCCTGAAAAATTCTGACATGGATTCGTTATTCAATCTGGTCGAAGAGGGTACTCCTGTTACCATAATAGGTACCTTACAAAAGAAAATTCCCAGAGTAAGCCGGTAGTAAAGTCCTTATAATCAATACTAAAATGATTCCGAAAGAAGTAAATGAACGGAAATAATACCTTACCTCCATCAGCTGATTCTGATAACTTTTCATCCTCGGTTTTCCCACCCGAGGGGACAGGTGTAACTGAACGCAAAATAACTGGTGCAGTTAACTATAAAAAACCACTATACTGGGGATTGACTACAGGATTTTCACTGGCAATCCTGATCCTATTTTTCGCTCCGGCCATTCGCGAAGCATCTTTTATCTTAAGCCGCCTGATGCATAATGAAAATCAAATCCGGGCTCTTGATATTAAACATAAAAATCAAGAATTAAAGAAATTGCAAAACTCCCTAGAGCGATACCGGTTACGATATCAAAATTTAATTCCCAACAAGCCTTACCTTATTGTCAATACCTCTGATAACTGGATCTATTTAAAATCAAAAGATAAAATAATCCACGAAGGTCCCTGTTCGACTGGCAGTTATGTGCTTTTGAAATCGAGAGATAACAGGCACTGGATGTTTAAAACTCCCCGCGGAATGTTCCGGGTGCAATTAAAGCTGGTACATCCGGTGTGGCGGATGCCGGATTGGGCTTTTATCGAAGAGGGACGTGAAATTCCCCCTCCCAATTCACCTGAAAGGTTTGACCAGGGTGCCCTGGGAAAATATGCTCTGGGAATTGGAAAAGGGTATCTGATACATGGGACGTTATACAAGCGTTTACTGGGGATGCCGGTTACTCATGGCTGCGTCCGGTTAGATGATCCGGAATTAAATCAGGTCTACAAACATTTAGGATATGGTTCAAAAGTATTTATCTACTAACGATGAAAAGAAAATCACGCATTCGCAGAAACAATAATCAGACCACTCAGCCGGAAAAATCAGGGGGTATTCTCTTCCCCAACAGACTGTCCCGGTTCCTGTTCCTGATTCCGCTTATATTATTGCCGCTGCTTACCTTGCTGTTTCTATTCTTTTTTCCCCTGCAATTTACAGAATTTAAACCGAAATCAATGCCGGAATATCTGGAATCCATGAAAACAAAACCAGGTAAGGACAAAGTTCAGTTTACTGATTTTAGCAGCGAAGTAGAAAAAACCCAATTTTTCAATTTAAAAATTGATGAATTATTCTGGAAGAACCGCCTGGAGATAGCCAAGGATGATTCGATGTATCTATCGATCGATCTGCCGGACAGTCTGGTTATGCTCGAGCTTAAAGGAATTCCTCTTCGAAGCTGCAAAATTGAAGAATATCAAATCACTCCGCTTTACAGTCAGCTGAGAAAACAGCCCCAATTTTTAGAGTGGTTAACAGATCCCTTTTCATTGATTGATGAATCGGCCACCATTTCCAAGGCACCTATTAAAGAAATAATTGCTCCCAGGGATACCATTGAAGCCATGGAACAGCTGCAGAAAGAAGTTAAAATCGAAAAAGAAGATGTGCGATTTGTTTTAGGTTTTGACAGGAATTTACTACTGGAATTCTCACAAACCGAACCACCTACTCTCATGGGAAGATTTGAACTCACCCTTTTCAATATCCTAAAAAATATTACTACCTTTTTTAAAGATTTCTTTTCACTGATGAGTTTACAATCTTCCTCGCAGGATTTCTGGATAAAAATCAGGATCTCCCAAAATGATGCCAAGGCTATATACCGTGCTATACCTAAAAATACCCGGGTAGCCTTACGCTTTTAAGGAGTGCCTAATAAGATTCTTTAGTGAAGCCTTTTCTACTTATAATTCTAACCGTATTGAATCCTACCAATTAAGCGAAACTGAAAAACTCTGATACCCACTTCTAGAGTCTCAGAATTTCAGGTTCAAAAATTCTGTTCAGGTTAAAACATGAAGAATGAACGCCAACCTCGACTTAGAATCATCATGAAAAAATTATCATTCACAACTATCCCGAATCCGGCAGATCCAATTAAATGGTAACAAAAATTTTCAGGAGAGATATAAAATATTTTACAACTGGGGAGTGGGACTTTCCAGCTGCTTTTTCACATAACGAATAATATAATCTGCACTGTTCTTTACAATTTGATCCGGTACTCCGTCCAGCGCTTTGGATTGCAGCCTCATGTCGCATGATTCATTGACATAATCCACCACAATAAATTGGCCATTTTCAGTGAGGGCAATTTCAGTAGAGAAAAAGAACAGTTTCGATACCTGGGCAATTTTTTCAACAATCTCAAACAGCGGTTTTAATTTATACTTTCTGATTTCTTCACGGGTCAATATCCGATATAAATGAGTTTGATTATTCCACCAGCTACATTGTACCAGTCCGCAGGCAAAAAATCCCCGAAACCAGAATCTATAACCATCCCGCTCTAAAGGTTGAACCTTCTCCTGCAATAAATATTTATCTTTATGATGACTTTGACGGGCTTTCAGCACATCCTGCAGTGTTTCCGCACCGTCTACTACTCCGATTCCTCCTCCAGTGGTGTTAGCTGGTTTAATGATGAAAGTTCTTCCAAGCTTGGCCAGCTCATCCACCGAGAGATAGCAATTTTCATGAGTTTCATAGGGGGGTAAAATAATGGTATAAGGAGTATACAGTCCATTGGAAATAAATTCCAGATGCATGGTGGCTTTATCAGATGCCCAGGCCAGACTCTCCAGCGGTTCCAGGACCCGCGCTCTATTTGTAATAACTAATTTCTGAATTTTTAGAAATTCAGGAGATGTATCCGAAGCCCGGTCGAAAAGGAACTTGAATTCCATCCAGCCATTCAGAAGTTGCTGATAACTGTCTTCCAAATTTCCCCGCCAGATGACAAATGTTGTCAGTTTATGTTTATGTCCGGACTCTTCCAAAAAATTAACAAAATCGAGGTCATAGTCCCAATCACTGGCAATGGCCAGTTGAAATATTTTTTTATTTTCTTGAAGCATAATCAATCAAAACCATTTTTCAAAAATAATTAAGTATTAATTTTAAATGTAAAAGATTTCTGATAACCCTTTACTCAATATCATAAATATTCACTTAAATTTATGAAATATAATCCCACGGGTATATTATTTTAAAAAAATGATCTCATTTTATTCCGAGAGAAATAACATATCTGGATAGCAGTTACCCCCATCCTGAAAGTGTATTTCCGGGAAATTCTTATTGGATTCAGGTAACTCCTGTCATATCATTAGACATTTTAGAAAAATAATTAAAATCAAATTTTTATATTGCAGGAAAACCACTACTATGCCGGATAAATTCAATTCTAAGCATCCCATTCATGCTCTGTTACAAAAAAGAATTCTGATCATGGATGGGGCGATGGGTACCATGATTCAGAGTCACAAACTGGAAGAGGCCGCCTTCCGGGGAGAACAATTCACAAATCACCCGGTCGACTTAAAAGGAAACAACGACCTTTTATCACTCACCCAGCCGCAAATTATCGAAAGCATTCATCAGGCCTATTTAGAAGCCGGGGCCGATTTGATTGAAACCAACACTTTTAATGCCAACAGTCTTTCCCAGCTCGACTACCAGCTGCAGGATCATGTTTATGAAATGAACAAGGTTTCGACCCAATTGGCCAGGAAAGCCGCTGACGAGTTTACTTCCCGCACTCCCGATAAATCCCGCCTGGTACTGGGGGCATTGGGACCCTCCAACCGCACCGCCTCGCTTTCCCCCGATGTGAACCGTCCCGGTTTTCGCAATATCACCTTTGATGAAATCGTCCAAGCTTACCGTCCGCAAATTCAGGGACTGATCGATGGGGGCGCCGATATCTTGATAGTGGAAACAGTGTTTGATACCCTGAACTGCAAAGCAGTTCTTTTTGCTATTGATCAATATCTGGAAGAACAGAAAAAAACAATCCCGGTAATGGTTTCCGGTACCATTGTGGATGCCAGCGGACGCACCCTTTCCGGTCAAACTCTGGAAGCTTTCTGGATTTCTATCTCCCACCTGAATTTGCTCTCAGTAGGGTTGAACTGTGCGCTGGGGGCAGAACAGATGCGTCCCTTTCTGGAGGAATTAAGTGGTCTCGCTCCGATTTACCTAAGCGTTTACCCCAATGCCGGTCTGCCCAATGAATTTGGCGGATATGATGAAACTCCGGAGATAACGGCCAGATTACTGGGAGAATTTGCGGACAGCGGTTTTGTAAACATAGCCGGCGGCTGCTGCGGGACTACTCCGGCACATATCCGCAAAATTGCAGAGATCCTTCAGGAAAAGCAACCAAGAATCGTGCCTGACCCTCCAAGATATACCCGATTTAGCGGATTGGAAGCATTAACCATTCGTCCCGATTCCAATTTTATTAACATCGGGGAAAGATGCAACGTCACGGGATCATCCAAATTTGCCGAGTTAATAAAGAATGAGGATTATGAAAGTGCGCTGCAGGTTGCCCGCAGCCAGGTAGAAAGCGGAGCACAAATCCTAGACATCAACATGGATGAAGGGATGCTGGATTCCGAAAAAGCCATGCCTACCTTTTTGAATCTGATTGCCTCAGAACCGGATATTGCTAAATTGCCCATCATGATCGACTCATCGAAATGGTCGGTCATCGAAGCCGGTCTAAAATGTGTTCAGGGTAAAAGCATTGTAAATTCTATCAGTCTAAAGGAGGGGGAGGACATCTTCAGAGAGCATGCCCGGCTGGCCAGAAGATACGGCGCAGCCGTAATTGTTATGGCTTTCGATGAAAAAGGTCAGGCAGAAACTACTTCCCGCAAAATTGAAATTTGCACCCGGGCATATAAAATTCTGACTGAAGAACTGGATTTCCCGCCGGAAAACATCATCTTTGATCCTAACATTTTTGCCATTGCAACCGGCATTGAAGAACATAATAATTATGTTGTCAACTTCATTGAAGCGACCAGACTCATAAAATCCAATCTGCCCGGCACCCGGGTGAGCGGAGGGGTGAGCAATATTTCCTTCGCCTTTCGCGGTAATAATACCATCCGGGAAGCGATGCACTCGGCTTTCCTCTATTATGCTATTCGGGCCGGGATGGATATGGGCATCGTTAATGCCGGACAAATCACAGTATATGAAGAGATCCCCAAAGATTTACTGGAATTGGTTGAAGATGTCCTGCTGAACCGCCGACCGGATGCTACTGAAAAGTTATTGGCCTTTACCCAGTCAGTAAAACATAAGGAAAAGGAGAAAAAGGAGGAACTGGCTTGGAGAAAAGCACCGGTAGAAGAACGACTTATGCATTCACTGATCAAAGGGGTGGTGGAGTATATCGAGATTGATGCTGAAGAAGCTTATCAAAAGTTCCAGGACGCCTTAATGGTAATTGAGGGCCCGCTGATGAGCGGGATGAATGTGGTGGGAGATTTGTTTGGATCCGGAAAAATGTTCCTACCCCAGGTAGTTAAGAGCGCCCGGGTAATGAAAAAAGCAGTAGCGCAACTTCTCCCTTACCTGAATGCCGAAAAAGACCGGAAAGGTAAACGAAGAACCGCCGGGAAAATAGTACTGGCCACCGTTAAAGGTGACGTTCATGATATCGGTAAAAATATTGTGGGAGTTGTATTAGGCTGTAATAATTATGAGATTGTCGATTTAGGAGTGATGACTCCGGCTGAAAAAATCCTGGAAGCGATCCGGCAGGAGAAGGCAGACATCATCGGACTAAGCGGATTAATCACTCCCTCTCTGGATGAGATGATCCATGTAGCAAAAGAACTAGAGAGAAACGGTTTCAAAATTCCGCTGCTGATTGGCGGTGCCACCACTTCCAAGCGGCACACCGCAGTAAAAATTGCCCCGGTCTATAGTGAACCAGCTATCCATGTACTGGATGCCTCCAGAAGTGTCGGGGTCGTTAGCAGTCTGTTAAATCCGAAGGCAAAGAAAAAACTTTTTAAGGAAATCAGCAAGGAATATCAAGAGATACGCGAAGCACATGAACTGCGATATTCCGATAAGGAATTGATCACTCTGGCCAAAGCCCGCAAAAACCGATTCCAGGCAAACTGGGACCGGCTTAAGATTATCAAGCCTGCCTTTTTAGGAAATAAACTTTTCGATGACTTTCCCCTGGAGCAGATCCGTGAACGCATCGATTGGACGCCATTCTTTCAAACCTGGGAATTGAAAGGTAAATATCCAAAAATTTTTGAAGAGTCGGAAGTAGGTAAAGAAGCGAAAAAACTTTATGATGATGCCCAGACCCTGCTGGATTGGATCATAAAAAACCGAGCCTTGAGAGCGCAGGCGATTATCGGTTTCTATCCGGCTAACAGCATCGGCTTTGATGATATTGAACTCTATGCAGATGAAGAACGTGAACGCCCTCTCACAGTGATTCATACCCTGCGGCAGCAAATGGATAAGACCAATCAACAGCCTAATCTGGCTCTGGCCGATTTTATTGCTCCCCGCGAAAGTGGTGTCAAAGATTATCTCGGCGCTTTTGTGGTAACTGCCGGAATTAATATCGAAAAGCTGGTAGCAAAATTTGAAAAGGAAAATGATGATTATCAGAGCATTCTGGTAAAAGCGCTGGCTGACCGTCTGGCTGAAGGACTTGCGGAACTTATGCATCTACTGGTACGCCAGAAATTCTGGGGATATACTCCGCAGGAAAACTTAAGTTATGAAGATCTCATTGACGAAAAATACACCGGAATCCGCCCGGCGCCAGGTTATCCGGCCTGTCCCGATCACAGTGAAAAACAGATACTGTTTGAGCTGCTGAAGGTAAGTGCACAGACCGCCATCCGGCTAACTGAAAGTTATGCCATGTATCCGGCTGCATCGGTCTCCGGTTACTATTTTTCCCATCCTGAAGCCAGATACTTCGGGACCGGGAAAATCGGTAAAGATCAGGTGCTGGATTATGCCCGCCGAAAAGGAATCGATCTGAAAACTGCTGAAAAATGTCTGTCTCCCATCCTGGGATATGATGTGTGATTCATTTTCAGTAACTGATCTGAAACAAGAATTACCAGCAGGCCAAATTAAAGAGATTGCGGGGAAGTCAAAATCTTGTTCGAGTGTAATACTAATTTATAGCAGTTCACTCAATTTTTTAACACTTAAAAAATTGTGCATCGCAGTATTTGTCAGGATAATAATGGTCTTTTTCTCTTCGATCTTGCGGATAAAATAAGTCTTGTACCCTTTCCACCATCCGGAGTGATAAATAATCCGGTTACCATCATTTTGATTAATCCGCCAGCCAAAGCCATAATTATCATTATCCCGCAGATCACGGTGAGCAGGTTTAAAAGCTTTCTGCAGAGTGGCAAGACTTACCAGTTCTTCCTGATACAGCGCCTGATCCCAACGGAACAGGTCCTCCACGGTGGAATAAATACCCTTGTCACCTACCACCCCATTCAGATAACTGTTCTCGGCTTCTCTCCACGCCCGGTGGTAGCCGGTAGTTAACTGATCCAGGTCATTGTTTTTTAAATCTTCATAATCCAGCACATAGCTATCCCTCATTCCCAGAGGCTGGAATATTTGCTCCTGCATAAAGTCAGCATAAGACATTCCCGATACTTTTTCAACGATCAGGGCCAGCAGACAGTAGTTGGTATTGCTGTAATTATAGCGCCGGTCAGGCTGGTAATAGCGGGCAGGTTTATAAAAAATCATCAGATCCAGCACATCCTGGTTGGTGAGGGGAATACTTTTATCTTTCCAGAGATAATGGCCAAAGTACATATAATCCGGTAAACCGGAACGATGGGTCAATAGCAGACGAATGGTAATATCTTTATAGGGAAATTCGGGGAAATATAATTGCAGGCTGTCTTCCAGGTCCAATAATCCCCTTTCATAGAGCATGAGTATGGCACAGGCAGTAAGGGGCTTGGAAACTGACGCCAGCTGAAAAATAGAATTCAACTGCAGCGGGGATTTTGCCTTTACATCAGAGTATCCAAATGAATTCTCGTAAAGGATTCGTCCTTTCTCAGCGAATAAAACCGTACCATTGAACATTTTATTAGTATAGCGGGCAGTGAAAAAAGAATCGATCCTGGCTGCTTTCTTCATGCTGATGATGGTATGAATCCGGTTCATAAGATCTTGTTCCGGGATAGGTATTTCTACCCTGGCGATCTTCTGACTAAAGATCAATACCGCCATAAAAATAGTGAACAGATATTTCTTCATTCTTTAACCGAACATATCATTCTGGTAAAGTAATTATCGGCTAAAAACGGAATTATTTACAGTAAAAAAAAATAAGTACTGGTGATATAATAAAACAATTTACCATAATCGTCAATAATTTATTTTTTTCTCAGATGAAAACAGGCTCACTCCCAGAGATTGAAATTTTTAACTTTATTTTGTGGCAAATTTAAAATAGATTTTTAAAAGAATAACCTATGAGGAAAACTTCATGTATCGAAATTTTCTGACTTCATTAAACTTTCTCCTATGTTTATATCTTTCAACGGGTTATAGCAGTGGAAAGAAGCCCCGGGATCTCACTATCAAGGACTTGATCTCGGCGCCCGATACTATCCAGGTTGAAAAGGTTGGAGTGGTACTTGAAACCTATCTTTGGAGAGATTTCATGCCGGTTTCACCACCGGACGGTAAAACCCTGCGGGCAGTGGTTACCTTACTGCCGGTACACAGCAAACATTTGCCAGCGGACATCGATGCCAAAAAGATCTGGATCATCCAGGGCGAAGAAGTGTGGTCAAATTCGTTATCAGCAGTCAGTCCGGCAGAATCAGATCAACTCGTAATACGACTGGAAAAAACCGCAGCAAACGGACCAAAATGGGGTCCAGGAATTGAGGTAATAGTAGTGGTGGAAATTCATGATAAAGAAGGAAACATTTATCTTTTAAAAGCCGAACATCAGCCCATTCACCGTACCGACTAAATTTGATATCACCCCTTGAAGTGAAAAAAGAGAGCCATAGAATGAACGAAAAAGACTTTTGCCAGATCATTGCCGGAGAATTGAATTTAAGAGCCGCACAGATTGCTAATACCATTGAGCTGCTGGACTCAGGGAATACTGTTCCATTTATTGCCAGATATCGTAAGGAGGCCACTGGAAAACTGGATGAAGAAAAGATTCGAGCTATTGAAGAAAGGATCAGGTATTTACGAGCCCTGCAGGAGAGGAAAGAGACCATCCTGCGGTCTATTGAAGAACAGGGCAAATTGACCCCGGATTTATCTGCCCAGATAAAAAATTCCCTCAAATTACAGGAAGTAGAGGATCTGTATCTCCCATACCGTCCCAAAAAACGCACCCGGGCAACTCTGGCTAAAGAAAGGGGTCTGGAACCTCTGGCTCAGACCATTTTGGCCCAGGAAATGACAACCGGGCTTCCGGAAGAAGCGGCCCAATCATTCGTCAATCCGGAGAAGGGGGTAAACACTCCCCAGGAAGCACTTCAAGGTGCACTGGATATCATTGCAGAAATCATATCAGATGATGCTGCCATCCGGAAGTTAATCCGGGAATTGACTCGAAAAAATGGAGAGCTGGTAAGTAAGGCCAGGGATTCCGAAAAACCGTCCGAGTATGAATTGTATTACAATTTCGCAGAGCCGGTTAAACGATTGCTTCCTCACCGGATCCTGGCAATTAACCGCGGAGAGCGGGAAAAATTTTTGAAAGTGGCCATCGAGGTCGTGGAAGAATCAATGCTGGAAACCATTCGAAAACCGTATCTCCACAACAGTCAGTGCATCTTCAATCCTTTGCTGGAAAAGACTTTTCAGGATGCTTACAAAAGACTGATTTCCCCCAGCATTGAGCGGGAAATCCGCCATGAACTAACTGAAATAGCTGAAGAGCATGCCATTCGGGTTTTTTCCAAAAATCTTCGCCAGCTCTTACTGCAGCAGCCGCTCAAGGGAAAAATGATCATGGGAATCGATCCGGGATTTCGCACCGGCTGCAAAGTGGCGGTGATCGATGAAACCGGCAAGTATCTGGAAGGAACTACCATTTTCCCTCATCCACCGCAGAGTGAAGTATTCGAATCAAAAACCATGCTGCGACGGTTGATTGACCACCACCGGATCGAGTTAATCGCTATCGGAAACGGTACGGCCTCCCGTGAGACTGAGCTGCTGATAACAGAATTAATTGCAGAAATCAAAGCCGGCAATGAAAAACCCATTTTTTACATGATGGTCAGTGAGGCCGGTGCCTCGGTCTATTCAGCATCCAAGGTCGCTCAAAAAGAATTTCCTGATCTGGAGGCCAGTATGCGGGGAAATATTTCCATTGCCCGGCGGGTTCTGGACCCGCTGGCCGAATTGGTAAAAATTGACCCCAAAAGCATCGGAGTCGGTTTATACCAGCACGATGTGAACCAGAACAGATTGGAGGATGCTTTAGAAACGGTGGTCGAAAGTGCGGTCAATTTAGTGGGGGTGAACATTAATACCGCCTCGGCCAGTTTATTAAAATATATATCCGGACTGACCAGCCGCACTGCAGACAATATCGTGAAATACCGTGATCAGCACGGCCTGTTCCGCAGCCGGCAAGAATTGTATAAGATAAGCGGAGTGGGAGAAATAGCCTACCAGCAATCTGCCGGATTCTTACGGATTCCGGGAGGTGATAATCCGCTGGACAATACCTCGATTCATCCTGAATCCTATGACGCTACCCGTAAATTACTCGAACAATTCAAAGTTTATGACCAGCCGGCCGAATGGAAGACAATCCGTTTGAAAGTACAACAACCGTTGACGGATTTAAACCTGCTGGCAGCCGAACTGGGTATCGGCCTGCCTACCCTGGAAGATATTTTGTTCAATTTAGAGAAGCCTGGCCGGGATCCCCGGGAAGAGATGCCCCAACCAGTTCTGCGAACGGATATCCTGAAAATTGAAGATCTGCATGAGGGAATGATTTTGCAGGGAACAGTAAGGAATGTAGTCGATTTCGGAGCTTTCGTTGATATCGGTCTCAAACGCGACGGATTGATTCATATCAGTGAAATGGGCCACAAATTTGTCAAAGACCCTCACAAAATAGTCGCGGTGGGTGATATTGTTTCAGTGAAAGTAATCGGAGTAGAGTTGGAAAAAGGAAGAGTTAAGTTGAGTTTAAAAATTTGATTTTTTTCGATAAAGAGCAGATCTGTTTTTATCCTCAGCCTTTCTATCCTGAAATCTGCCGGGTGTTTCATCATCCTCAGGGAATTTTTTAACTCTGGAACTTATTAACCATCATGACCATAATATTTTCAGTGGCTTTTGAGATCATAATGAAAAGTTCTTTAAAAACCTGTGGGATCCGTTACCATTTTTAAAACACCTTTAGGAACCTTTTTCAATCAGGTTGATAATCAAAGGATTATGTATTATTTTTGAACTCATATTACCCTAAGGCAGAATGAAGCGACGGTTTTTTCTAAAAAATATTCCGGTTTTAGGATTTGTTTTTCTGGAGATCAAACAAGCCTTCAGTCAGATTTTGCAGAATATCCTGCCAGCGCCTGCCCAGGAACTCCCGGAACTCACCATTCAACAGGAGGAACAATCCTCCATAACGATTCCCATATTCTGGAAGAACCAGCTGGCATATGTATCCGCCAGCCAGATCGCCAAAGCGCTGCAGTACCGCACCTATTTCAATGATACCAAGAAAAAAATCGTGTTGTATTTGCCACAGAATAAGGTAGTAGTTACAGCCAACAATGCCTTTATCATCATTGATGATGAAACTTTTCAGATGCCGGCATCAACCTTGTGGCTGAATAATGAAATCTATACCCCGGTCAAATATTTCCTGACACTTATCCAACGCCACACTGCTCTTCAGCTGGACTATGACTCTAACCGTCAACTACTGCAGATGACCACCGGTAAATTTAATATTACCGATGTTACCATTTCCTCGCGGGAAAATGGGACTGTCATCCGTTTTAAAACCCTCAGAGAATTCAAGGCTGGAGAAATTACTGCAGACATGCGCTATGGCTGGCTGCATGTGGACTTATATTCCGGAAAGATCGATTCGGTCCGTATTAAACAAACCAGACCTGCCGGCCTGGTAAGTAAGATTAAAACTTTCCAATTTGCAGAGTTGGCCAGTGTGGCTTTTTTATTAAAAAAAGAACCGTTAGCACATGAGATTATTCCCCAGCCGGAAAATAATGAAGTCCTGGTGATTCTGCGAACGGCCGAGGAAATTCCGGAGGATCAGCTCAGTGAGGAAGATTCTTCTTATGAAGAAACCGAACCCTCGGATGAGGTAAAAAAACAATTAGAAGAAGAACGCCGCAAATGGCTGATCGATATGATTATCATAGATCCCGGGCACGGTGGCAGGGATCCGGGAACCATCGCCAAGGATAAAACCAAGGAAAAGGATATCGTTCTGGCTATCGCGCTCAAACTGGGTAAACTGATCAGCAAAGAAATGCCGGAAGTAAAAGTGATCTATACCCGTGATTCAGACATTTTTATTCCCCTGCAGCAACGAACTAAAATTGCCAATGAAAATAACGGGAAGATCTTTATCAGCATTCATGCCAACTCCAATGACAATAAACGCGCCAGCGGTTTCGAGACCTATATCCTTGGACCGGAGAAGGGTGACATGGCCCGGGATGTGGTACTGAAGGAAAACTCGGTAATCAATTTTGAAGATTCTCAGACTCGTAATGAATATAAAGGAATAAACCAGATATTAGCTACCATGGCACAAAATGCCTTTTCCCGGCAAAGCGAGTATCTGGCCTCCCTGGTACAACAGGAAGTGGATAAAAAAATGCAGGGTATCGATTTTAAAGGACGGGGATTAAAACAGGGACCTTTCTGGGTAATGGTCGGTGCCAGCATGCCAAACATTTTAGTTGAAACCGGATTTCTCTCAAATGCTTATGATCTGAAAATTTTAAAGACCGCCGCTTATCAGTTCAAGATTGCCGAAGGGATATTTGAAGGATTGAAACGATATAAAAGAGATTATGAGAGTGCGATATAAATATTAGATTTTAGATTTTAAATTTTGGACTTTAGATTTCGGGCTTATCTAAGTACCGAATTTGCTAACGGCACGGAATAAGAGAATGAATTCAAATCATTTGCCAGCTTCAGACCAGCGGCCTATCGGGGTATTCGATTCGGGGGTAGGCGGTTTGACCGTAGTAAAACAATTACTGAAAAAATTTCCCTGGGAAAGTATTGTATACTTTGGAGATACTGCCCGGATTCCCTATGGGACCAAATCAGAAGAAATTGTTCGCCGCTATGCCCTGGAAGATTCCATTTTCCTGCTGGATAAAAATGTGAAGGTAGTGGTGGTGGCGTGTAATACTGCCTCAGCCATCGCCGTGCCCATGTTGAAAGAAATTTTAACGGTGCCGGTGATTGGAGTGATCGAGCCGGGAGCTAAGGCTGCCGTATACTATAGCAAAAACCGGAAGATCGGAGTAATCGGGACCGCCGCTACTATCCGGAGCAATAGTTATACTAAAGAAATTCTGGCGCTGTCACCGGAAGCACAAATCATTCCGCAGGCCTGTCCGCTTTTTGTTCCTCTGGTGGAAGAGGGCTGGACTGATGACGAGACCACCTATTTGATTGCGGAAAGATACCTGCAGGGATTGCGTCTGAATAATATCGACACCCTGATTCTGGGATGCACTCATTATCCGCTGCTAAAAAATGCCATTCAGAAAACGGTAGGCAAAAAAGTCAAACTGGTAGACAGTGGAGTGGAGACGGCTGAAGCAGTAGAACAGATTCTAAAGAAAAACAAACTGCTGGCGACTATTGAGCAAATGCCAAAAAACTATTTTTTTCTCAGTGATATGCCCTATAAATTTCAGGAGATTGCTGAAAGATTTCTGGAGCGAAGTATTCCGCATGTGGAAACCATAAATTTTGAAAACTATCTGCTGGGAAAGGGAGAGCAGTTCTGGAAAAAGTATCAGACTGCACAGACAAAAAAATATTAAATTAGAACTGACTGGAAAATCGTTACTGTATTTATAATATAGCAGCAAGGTCAGCAGAATCGAGGAACTGTATGAGAGCTTTTAAATTTTGTATACTTCTCGGCCTGGGTATGGGGATCATGAATATATACCCGCAATCGGCCGGAACGACCAGCTTCGAATTCATCCGAAGCCAATACAGTCCGCGGGGTGCTGCCATGGGAGGAAATCTGATTGCCATAAAGTCTGATATTCAGTCCACTCTTTATAATCCGGCCGCTTTAGCCGGGAATAGCTCCCGCCAGTGGGGGATTCATTATACTGACCACCTGCTTGATTTCAAAGCCGGCCATTTAATTTACGCCCAGCCTTACCGGAATTGGGGAAATTTTTACGGCAGTTTAACGTATTTCAGTTATGGAAGTTTTAATGAGACTGATGAATTCGGAGAGCAAACCGGTAGAACTTTTGGAGCTGCGGAATTCGCCCTCACTCTGGGGTACAGCAACACTTTAGGCAAGGGATTCGATTACGGAACAGCTGTTAAATATCTTTACTCCTCACTGGATAAATATAATGCTTCGGCCGCGGCGCTGGATGCCGGGCTCATTTATACCGTCAGCGGGATAAAAGATTTTACCATCGGAGTTTCCATTGCCAACCTGGGATTCACCCTGGATAATTACACTGCCAAAGAGGAAAAATTACCTTTTCTGGTTCAATTGGGATTTGCAAAAAAGTTGGAACATCTGCCCCTGTTGTTAACTGCCAGTTTTCAGGACATGGCCATGAATGAGGACCACCCAACCGATTTTCTGAAACGCTTCGGTATCGGTGGGGAATTCGATGTCAGCCAGATCATCAAATTGCGATTAGGATACCAGAACCAGATCAATCAGGATGTGAAACCGGTAGGTCGCACCATTCTTAGCGGCATCTCGTTCGGTTTAGGTATCAACTGGCGGCAGTTCTGGCTGGATTATGCCTACTCTAATTTTGGGGATTTGGGCAGTCAGAACCGAATTGGAATAAATGGAACCATGTAGTATTTCATGAACGGGAAGGGGATGAATTACCTGTTCCCGGCGATGGTATCATTGCACTCCTGTGGAACCAAAACCACCGCGGGATTTACCGGCAAAATCAATACTTTCCTGTTCTTCCCACTCAATATCTGGCAATAGATTCTTTTCAAAAATTATTTGAGCAATCCTGCTCCCCTTGCTTATCACCAGCGGTTGCGGTAGAAGCGGATCGGCCGGATTGTAATGACGGATGAGGCCAATTTTCACTTCATCTGCTGGTCCGCAATAATCTTCATCAATAATTCCCACATCATTAATCAGGCTTAGGCCGTTTTTCCAGGCTAAGCCGCTGCGAATGAAAATCTTAAAGAAGTAACCTGGCGGTGATTCAATAATCAGACCGGTTGGAACCAATACTGCCTGTCCCGGCCAAAGTTCTACCGTCTCTGCTGCATATACATCCAGACCAACTGACCGTGAGGTTTGACGCTGCGGCAAAGGTACCGAGTTATCTTTGCGGAATATCCGTATTTTCATAATTTTGCTCCGGCGGTTAATGACTTATTTTCATAAAATTTCATTTTAATTTAGCAGATATCAAATTTAAAAGGTATTTTTAAAATAACTTGAGTCATTTAAACTTATGAGAAAATATATGGATTTGGTATCCCCCGGGATTAAAACTGAATTTCTGCCGCTATTATTTTTGACGGCTTTCCGGGCAGAAGCAGAAGCCCTTTTTCGCATCCACTCCTTCCAGATGATTGCCCGGGAAAAAAAATTCCGCCTCTATCAGCTGCAATCACAACCCGTTTATCTTGTGATTACCGGACCGGGGCCTGGTCTGGCCTCCTCTGCACTTGAAAAATGGCTTAAGCAAACCGCACCTGCCCTCCTCATTAACTTTGGTATATGCGGAGGCCTGGATCCTACCCTCCTCTTATTTCAAAATTATCTGGTCAACCAGGTTACTCGTTTGGATGAATCAGGTATTTCACCAAACATGCCTTATCCTGAGTTTTCAGAACAGCTGCTTAAATATTTTCCGGCATGCCGGCTGTTAACCTCAAAGTATCCGGTAATGCAGGAAGCACTCAGAAAGCAGCTTTACCTGCAGAGTGGTTGTCAACTGCTGGATATGGAAGGATACGCATTTGCAGAAGTCGCCCTGAAATACTCTATTCCCATCATTCTCTTGAAGCAACTGACCGATTATTGCGATGAAAACGCCGAGCAAAGCGTCCGTGAAAATCAAAGCATTTGGAAGAATGGTTTGCAGAAAGGATTACTCAAGCTACTGGAAATCTTAAGCGAGTCCAGGCAATAAGTCGATTTGAAAAATGACCTAACCTTTTTTACCTTTTTCAGCGGTGTCAAATTTCCGGGCCGATGAAAATCCCGGGCCAGCTACTACCCTTAGAGAATCCGGAATCACTTCTACCTTTAACTGTGATTTTTCCTGATGTGGATTGCCATCCGTATGAATGGCACCTGAGGATAAGCGTTCAATTTCCACTTTTTTTACCCGAAACGAATGAAATCCGGGCATATGATCAATGGTCCCATTGAACAGCCGGTACAGATTAGGGACTGCTTTCCACAGCGGCAGATGATCCAGAATGGTTACATCGAGGTAGCCGTCGTCCGGCAGAGCTGAAGGAGCGATGACGGCACCATTACCATACTCCGGGGCATTAGCGATGCTGACCACCAGGGGTGAAAACTCCAGTGCTTTATCATCCAGGTGGATCTGCACCGGATCAGGGTGAAAAGCCAAGAACGCCCGGGTTCCTACCAGAAAATAGGGTAAAGGCCCGCGAAAGCCAAATTCTTCAAAATGCTGACAGATATTGGCGTCCAACCCGAAACCGGCCACATTAAAGAAATGATGGTCATTTATTTTACCCGAATCTACCAAGACTATTCGCGGGGATAAAAGGAGTCTGATAGCCTGGTATTGATTCAGCGGAATTTTAAAATTACGGGCAAAACCATTTCCCGAGCCGGCTGGAATAACTGCGAGTGCTGTTTCACTGCCGCACAA
>MESS01000055.1:58287-59982 GCA_001771055.1 Caldithrix sp. RBG_13_44_9 | reverse complement strand
TATCACATTGGTCTTCTATGGCTTTCCGGGCCAAAAGCGTTCCATCTCCAGGCCTGGCAGTATGGACAATCTGATACTGATCCTCTGAATTTTTAAATATCTTTTCAATCCAGTGGCTGATTTTCCGGGGATCCCGGTTTACCCCCGAAATGGGATTGATAATAAATCGTATGTTTCTCATAATGGTTTTACTCGATAAATAAAAAATTACTGCAACAGACTCCTCAAGTCGGAATGGTTACTAATCACCAGTAAATCAGCTATGCAAATTTTCCAGCCGGTCTTGATATATCTTAAATATTTCTCCGGCAAGCCTTTCAACATCACCTTTATTTTCAATTTTATGCCATCGAATATCTTTATCCGGCCGGAACCAGGTCAACTGACGCTTGGCATAGTGCCGGGAATTCTGTTTAATCAAGGTAACACAACTCTGGTAATCGATCTCTCCATTCAGATATTGAATCACTTCTTTGTAACCGACGGTATTTAAACTATTTAAATTTTGGTCGTATCCCATTTCCAAAATATTAGCTGCTTCACCGAGCAGCCCTTTTTGAAACATCTCCTCCACTCTCTGATCGATATCATGATATAACAATTCGCGTTCCTTTACAATTCCAAATTTCAAGGGACTGAAATTGGGAGGAGGAATTTTAGCTTTCTGTAATTCTGATAGACGGTCGCCGGAAGAGAGATAGACTTCCAGGGCCCGCAGGATTCTGGTACTGTTTCGGGGATGAATTTTCTCTGCCGATAGACGATCGACCTTCAGCAGATCCTGGTGTAATGCCTCAGATCCTTCCCGCAACAGCCTCTGCTGCAGAGATTCCCGAATTTTAAGATTGCTGATGTTTCCGGTAAAAAAGCCCTCTAAAAGCGCCTTTAAATAAAGGCCGGAACCACCCACCACCAGCGGTAAATTTCCCCGATTAAAAATTTGATCTATCACTTTCCGGGCATCCAGGCTGAACTGCCCGGCACTATAGTATTCATCCGGTTCCAGTATGTCAACAAAATGATGGGGCAGGTCCTGCAGAACCTCTTTGGAGGGTTTAGCCGTACCGATGTTCAGGTACTTATAAATCTGCCGGGAGTCAGCTGAAACAATCTCCACCGGAAGTTTTTGAGCGAGGCTCAAACTTAAAGAGGTCTTTCCAGCTGCAGTGGGACCTACTATAAAAATCACCACTTTTTTGTTATCCGGCAACATCCTCACATCCGTTTGAATTTTTTATCGATCTCATCCAGGCTTAATGTAACAATTACCGGGCGACCGTGAGGACAAAAATAAGGTTCTTTGGTAGCAAATAACTGATCTATCAGTGAGGTCATCTCGGTTTGAGTCAGTTTTTCCCCGGATTTGATCGCACTCTTGCAGGAAAAGGCCGCCGCGATTTTCTCATGAGCCGAATACTGGCTCGACTGGTTTTCCCGGTAATAATCAATAATCTCCAACAGAATTTTGCCTTCATAACCCACTTTTACATCGGCCGGGATGGATTCAATCAGCACCGTGCGACCGCTCAGGTCAGTTATCGAAAAACCGATTTCATCAAGCCAATTCTTTATTTCACTATAGATTAAATAGTCTTCCAACGCCAGTTCCAAAGTCTGGGGAAATAATAATTTTTGCGAGGGAACTCTTTTTTTTTGATTTAAATACCCTAAAAATTTTTCATAAAGTACCCGTTC
>MESS01000055.1:42498-58277 GCA_001771055.1 Caldithrix sp. RBG_13_44_9 | reverse complement strand
TGCTGATCGATTATGACCAATCCGCTTTTCACCTGCGAACAGATGTATCGTTGATGAACCTGCCACAGTCTGGGCTGTTCTGAGGATTCATTACTCACCGGAGGAAGCTGTTCACTTTTACCGAAAATCAAAGCTTTGTCCTGATCAGGCTGGGAATAACCAATACTTAATTGATTCTGGTCCACCGGCGTTTCCACTGGCCGTTCAATGGCAGACGACCGGAAATTTTTATAATGATTCTTCATTTCGGTCCAGTTTTTTTCAACTTCGCCTAATGAAAATTGCGGGACTATCTTTTCTGATTGAATGGAATTGCGGACCACTGATAGAAACAATTGGTAGATGGCCCGTTCATTTGAGAAGCGAACTTCCATCTTGGTAGGATGAACATTGATATCGATCAATTGCGGGGGGATCTGCAGGAATAAAATAAATTGCGGATACTGCGCACGTTCGATCAGATTGCTATATCCCAGCATAACTGCATGATTGAGACTGCGATTTTGGATAGCTCTTTTATTCAGAAAAATAAATTGATTATCATTGTTCCCCCGTGCCTGATCCGGCCGGCAAATGTACCCTTCCAATTCAATCTGATCCAGATTCTCCCGGACAAAGACCATTCCCTCATACAACTCCTTCCCCAGAACCTGCACAATACGTTCATCCAGCGGAACAGCCGGAAGATCATAAAGTTCCTTGTCATTATGAGTCACATGAAATCCTATTTCCGGATAACTGAGAATAAATCGTTTCAGAACT
This sequence comes from Caldithrix sp. RBG_13_44_9, assembly GCA_001771055.1. Lineage (GTDB taxonomy): Bacteria > Calditrichota > Calditrichia > RBG-13-44-9 > RBG-13-44-9 > RQOF01. The sequence continues at coordinate 57,515 of MESS01000055.1, read as the reverse complement.
TTGATGATATGGTTGAGTTCGGTCATATCCGAGCGTAAAAAATTTCTCCGGGCTGGGGTATTGAAGAACAAATTTTTAACCGTGATGACTGTCCCCGGCTTAATGGCAATTTTTTCCTGCCTGGACATCTGTCCACCATCCAGGGATAATAATATTCCCAGCTCCTGCCCGCTGGTGCAGCTTTTCATTTCCACCCTGGAGACCGAAGCGATGCTTGGTAAAGCCTCTCCACGGAACCCCAGAGTCATTATCCGGTCCAGATCGCCAGCGGTCTCTATCTTGCTGGTTGCATGTCGTTCAAAGGCCAGCCGTACTTCTTCTTCCGGGATCCCCAAGCCATTATCAATCACCTGAATCAGATTTTTCCCGGACTGTTCCAATACTACCGAAATTTGAGTCGCTTGAGCATCTATCGAATTTTCAATGAGTTCCTTTACCACTGCCGCCGGCCGGTCAACTACTTCTCCGGCCGCAATTTTATTGGCGATCTGTGAAGGTAAAATTTTTATTTTTACCATAACGGATTGTCTTTCTAAAATCCTTTTTTAAGGCAGGATAAATACACTTTATCCAATGCTATTCAACAAACATTACCGAGATAAAAAATTTCGCAGGTAAATATAATGAGAGGCTGCAGAATTTTCAATCTTTTAACATATCTGGAAGGGACTAAAAGGATAATTCCCGGGCTTGCTCAAAAAATTCCAGAAATCCGGAAGGTTCCAGGGATTTTTTCAGACTGCCCAGAATCTTATCGGGTTCAACTTTTCCTACTCCCACCATAAAATCCTTCAACTCGGCCACAAATTTATGCATCCAGAGACTGAAACCCAGCAGTTCTTTATCCGTTAAAACCGGATTTAAAAAATTGAGGCTTTTATCTTCCCCAATTTGAATCAAAGCCAAATTGCTGTAATATTTCTCAGTTTCCTGGCGGCTGTGCCGGGCAAATTCCCAGGCTTTGTTTTCCCCTACAAAAACCGCCACATAATTTAAAAAGGCAGTAAACGTTTTTTCCAGAATATCTTTTGAGAGATAGGTTTCCATCATACTCTTCCGAAATCTTCTCAATGACCGATCTGCTGAACCGCAAGCATGATTTCACTCAATTCCTGAGTTTTGGTAAATCCAAGATCCTTAAATTCGGAGAGCTTGGAGCGGAATTCCTCCCGATTTCGCTCCTCAGTAAGAAGAACGATGGGCACATTGCTGAATTCCCTTACTGATTTTACCAGATCGACCCCATTGCTGTCCGGAAGTTTGACATCTGCCACCACTACGTTGGGCTGAAGTTTCTTGATCAGGTTTAGTCCTTTCTGTTTATTCTCCACCGCATAAACCGAATAACCGATTTTTTCAAAGGTCTGCTGCAGCATTTTTTGAACCACCATACTGGCATTAATGATAACCAGTTGAATAGGTTCGGCCGGAGCCGCTTTGGCGGCCTGTTCCTGAGGATCCAGACGTAAAGGATCGGGCTCCACTACAAAACTCCCTTCTTTCCAACTGATCAACACATCGAGGGCTTCGTCATCCTTGAGTTCTCCCAATTCTACTTTTTGCAAGACACCTTTTTTATAGTGTACTATTCCTTTTTGATTAGAAGACTGTACAATCACTTTGCCATTAAGAGAATTGGACTCGCAGAATTTAAAAATATCAACCAGATTCCGCTCAGCTAATGATCCTTTAACACCGGTGGCTACTTTATCCGGAGTTTTCTTAGCCGCTTTCTGCAAGGTTTCCCGCAGCCGCTGACTCATAATTTTGCCCATACTTAAAGTAATGGACGGAAATCGCTCGGCAACCAGATCAAAATCGTCCTTATTCAGGATAAACATCTCCGAAGGTTCAGTGGTTATGACACTGGCCGATCGGGGATCACCGGTAAGAAGCGCCATTTCCCCAAAGTAGTCCCCGCCCGATAATTCGGCAATGATGGTTTCTTCGGCTGAGTCTTTGGTTTTTACGATAACCTTTACTTTACCACTAATAACAATGTACATTCTATCGCCAGGATCACCAATTTTGCAGATGATTTCATCCGCATCAAAAGGTTTGAATTTTAAGCGTTCAACAATAAAACTGATGCCATCCTTGCCCAGGGAGCGGAAAAACGGAACCTTTTTCAAAACCTCACTGATTTGAAACATTTCTCTCTCCTATCAATTATTAGCCATCTTCGTAAGCAGAAAAAGCAGGTAAACTGCAAAAATGAAAAGAGCCAGCATCCAAATGAAGGAACGGGAGCGGCGCTTGGTTTGTCGCATCCTGCTAAAATGAATCCTGGTTTTTTCCCTTTCATCTTTTATCGGATCGTAAAATCGCGGAGTATATTCGAAAGTCTTGTGTTTTGCCAGTCTAGTGAACATTTTCATCCCTCCAGTTCAATTCTGACATTGCCAATTTAACACTGAAAAAATATAGAAAGAGTATTAAAAATAAAAAAGAAAATTTTCAGCAGAGTTATTTTAGAGAGAAATAACAAATTCTTTCCTGCCAGCTAACCGCTCAGCCACGGGGATGATACTTCTTATAGATCTTTGCCAGCTGTTGATGGGAAACATGGGTATAAATCTGAGTTGTGGATATATCGGCATGCCCAAGCAGTTCCTGAACCGATCTGAGATCGGCTCCATTATCAAGCAGGTGAGTGGCAAAGCAATGTCGGAAGGTATGGGGATGAACTTCCTGCTGAATATTGGCCTGCTGGACATACTTTTTTAGAATTTTCCAGAAACCCATCCGGCTCATCGGCTGTCCGTTACGGTTCAAAAAAACAATATTGCGGGAAGTTGTCCCTTTGCTCAACAGCGGCCGGCTGCGGGCCAAATACATCTTCACCCAGTGGATGGCTTCCTCACCCACCGGACTGAATCTTTCTTTCGATCCTTTGCCTACTATCCTGATCAATTCATCATCCAGAAATAGATTACTGATGGTCATCCCCAGCAATTCCGAGATGCGAAGTCCGCAGCCATATAAAACCTCCAGCATGGCCCGATCGCGTATTCCCAGAATATTTTCCACATCCGGTTTTTTCAGGATCGAAATAACCTCCTCCAATGAAAGAACTTCCGGGAGCCGGCGCTTCAAACGGGGTGTTTCCAGGAGCTCGGATGGATCAGTAGAACTCAAATCACTAACCACTAAAAACTGGTGAAATCCCCGGATCGCCGAAAAATTCCGGGCCATACTGCTGCTGGCCAGACCGAGGTCATATAATTGGGCAATATATTGCTGAAGAACAAGAGGGGTGATCTCTCCACTATCATGAATACCCTGTTCGTTGAGATAATGAACATAGCGGGCCAGATCCGTCTCATAAGAGAGGAGAGTATTATCCGCCAAACCTTTTTCCAGAGCCAGGTGACGGATATATTTGGCGAGAAGTTTTTCCCAGTCCATGTTACTCACTCACAAAAGGATTGGATTCTTTCTCGGCCTTGACGGTAGTATTGGGTCCATGTCCGGGATACAGGACCGTTGGATCGGGAAGGGTATAAATTCGCTGGCGAATAGATTGGATCAGCTGTTGGCTCGAAGATTGGGGAAAATCAGTACGGCCGATCGATCCCTGAAAAATGACATCCCCCACAAAGGCATGTTTTTCATACCACAGGGAAATGTGACCAGGAGTATGACCCGGAGTATGCAAAACCTGGAATTCAATTTCCCCCAGACGGATTTTATCTCCATCCTGCAGCAACCGGGATGCAGGCGGTGAAGTGATTTCCACCCCAAAATAGGCCGAAAGATTGAGATAAGGATCGGACAGATAGGGTTGGTCCAGCTGATGGATCAACAGTTTCGCGCCGGTCTCATCAACGATTATCTGATTGCCGGCAATATGATCCCCATGACCGTGGGTATTAACCAGGTATTCCAGTTTCAATCCCAGTTCAACGATTTTCTCCAGAATCGGAGCAGGATCTTCCCCGGCATCAAACAGAATAGCCTGGTTAGAACCTTCGGCATGTACCAGGTAATTGTTCACTGCAAAATTACCAAGGGTAAATTTATAGATTTTCATGGGAATCAGTCTTCGCGGGAAGGCAGGAGATGCTCAGTAATGGATAAAGCTATACCGGAAAGCATCACCTCAGGAGCCAATTGAGTAAAATCACCTGAAAGGATACTGGCATCGACATTGGCATAAACGGAGCAACCGGCTTCTTTTTCCACAATCACACCGGATACCCGCCCGTTATTTTCACTGAAAAATATTACTTCTCCCAGCGATTCACTGGGGACATAACCCCCGCAGAAATGAAGCTGGATGTGGGTATTGTGAGTATAGATGGAAATCAGACTTCCCTGACTATCACCAATAGGAATGTCTGGATAAATCTCTAAGGAAAGCCGGCGTTTATCTTTTTTATTTTCCAGAACAAATCGAAAATGGTCGACCCTTTTGACCGGTTTAATGCCTAATACTTTACTGATTGCTTCGATATCGTCATCGCGAAAAGAAAAATGATCCAAATTATTTGCTCTCCTGTTCATCTGCTGAAAATTTAGGCACTAAGCGCCTGTTATCCAAATTATAATTACCGAAGTTCTGCTGCCCAACATAATTTAAATTTTTCGCTCCCACTCCTTCATATGGACCAGAAATCAACCGTTTCGAGACATAATATTCGCAAAAATCTGCGGTTTGTTTCTGCTAGATAATTTTATGCTCCATAATATAAAAATATTCGGATCACAGGAATGGAGAAATGCTAAATAAATTAAGAAAAAGGTGTCACCAAAAAAAATCAGGGAATACATAGTGTATTCCCCGATTCGATACTGGTTATTTTTTAGCTCTACTCTATCTTCTATCTACTTCATCTTTAATAACTTATGAGTTTGGCTAAAATTCCCACTTTTTAATTGATAGAAGTAGACACCGCTTCCAACTTCTGTTCCCTGAGAATTCAATCCATCCCAGGTTACACTGTACTCGCCGTTATTCTGTGGCTGATCCACCAGGGTCTGGATTAATTGTCCTGAAGAGTTATAAATAGTGAGGACTGTTTGTTGTGCCTCAGTATTGGCCAGACGATAACGGATATTGGTGGAAGGATTGAACGGATTCGGATAGTTCGGTAAAAGCTCATAAGCGGTAATCAAGCTCTGCTGCGGTTCTTCAATGCCCACCACCGGATCGAGGATCAAAGTTCCATAGGCAGCTGGCAGTGACCAATAATTAAAGGTTTCCTCCGGCCAGTATCCATACATGGTATATGTACCAATATCATAACTGAACACATAGAATCCCAGACTATTTCCCGGAGAAACATTAAGCTGACTGGCAGTAAGATCGATCCGCACTTCAAACTGGACATGGCCAGTACCAAAGGATATTCCATGAACCACCGCCGAGGCATCGATTGCACCATCAAATAACAAATTCCAGGGCCACCAGCCTGAGATACCCCTGAATCTGGCTGTTGAAGGTCCGGTGGTGTAATAATCGATCCAGAAATTGCCTTCACCGCTGGGTGATGAAGGCGGCCATTCAAAATTATGATCCTCATCAAAATATATTCCAAATTCATCATAATCGTTCATAACTGAATTGTTGGGATCATCAAGGGCAAGATAGAGATAATTTAAATCATTCATAGAATAGAGCATGACCGGATAAGTGACACCTAGGGCAGTGATTTCGGTAGTGGTAGCCTGTGACCATTCCGCTGAATTGATCACACCATCGATGGTCGGGGCAGCGCTTGCAGCTTCAGCCCGGATAGTATTCCCATTAAGAACTGCCATGGCAGACGATTCAGTTGAATATCCACTGACACCTGCATCGTAAACCGCCTCCACCACATAATAATAAATGGTGCCGTTCACTGCCGATAGATCGCGATAGTATTGCTTATCGGTATTTGCCAGAAAGTCATAAGGACCACCGGGTACTGTTCCCCGATAAATGTTATAAGACAATAACTCCGCCTCCGTATGGGGACTATTCTGACTGCCAGAGGTTACATTGTGACTGCTGGCTTCTCCACCACCTGATCCGGGTGAAAATGCGACCGGAGGATGAACTGTGGCAGAAATATTCTTTTCTTCCGGAACAGCAGAAAGATGTTTACTGCTCTGGTTTACCTGATTCAGTAAATTATTTTGCGATTTATCAAGGGGTGTATCCCAGGCCAGAACAATACTGTTATGATAACCAGTTAGCGCGGTAAGGTTCTGTGGGGCAGCAAAAGTCCAGCTCAGACGATCAAAATAGGCGGCTCTTTCATAGGGTGAATACCAGCTCAGATAAACCACACCATAATCACCATCACCCAGATATTCGATAGCAGGCTGTACCCAGTACGGCTCATTATCAGTAAACTTTTCCGGAGCAGACCACCCACCCCGGTAATACCGCCAGCGATATCGTCCTTCCCTGGTCGGAGTATAAAACCTGTAGGCCATTCCTACTCCTCCTCCATATCGAGCAGTAAGACTGGGTGTTTCAGCAGTAACGGTAGTATCATCTAAAAATCCATAGTACCAAATGTTACCACCATCATAGGAAACCCAATATTCATTATAGAGTAGATCGCCGGTATATTCAAAGGCACAGGTAATAGTATCTCCGAAAGCAGCAATTGCTGAATGAGTCGAATTGTAACCTACATTGATGCTTGTGACCGGATCCCAGATATCACCCGGAGTCTGGACTCCGTCTATATGCAGAATATGATTGTAATCTATATACGAAGCCCACTCATAATGGCCAGAAAAATTTTGGTTGGAAGTAATATCCAGACCTCTATCTGCATTGGTAATATTTGTTACAATTTCGTGCCAAATGACAAAATCTGGATCCTCACCCCAGTAAAATTTTAAAGTACCTTCAGATAAAATAGCTGAGTAATACAGTCGGTTATTATAATAATCTTGATTACTCGACAGAGCAATTTCTTCCACTGTTCCAGAAATGGGTGTAAAAATTGTCAGGTAATTGCCACCAGTACTAAAAGTAACTGATGCTCCATCTGAGCTTTGAAATCGTCTTAATCGGGCTTCGACTGCATCATAAGCAACATAACAATAATTTCCTACGACTGCTGCATCAATCGTGTTGATAGTAGCGCCGCTGCCGGCAAACCAGGTGTATGTTTCTAGCCAAGTTTGTCCACCATCCTGTGAAAAATTAACACTCCAATACCATCCAGCCGGAGCCTCCTGATAAAGCAAAATCGCAAACAGATTGCCATAGGATCGATCTATATCAAAAGCTGTTGCATAAATTGAATCTCTAAGCCCGATCCTTACATCCTCTCCCCACATTTCACCAGTAGGATTGGTTAAGGGCATTTTCCAGGATCTACCGATGGCGATATCTTTCCAACTCACTTTCTCAGACAGCTGATTGAAAACTGCTAAAGCTTCATTGAATTGGCCGGCATTCCATAAATTCTCGATGTTGCGAGCAATACTCTGTGCTTGCTCCGAAGCCGAGGTTGATAATTCTACATTGATCAATGAATTCTGCCGTTCAGTTACATCCATCCGCTCTAAAACTACCCAACACGGTTCTGAAGCTGGTGATACCGGCAATTGCACCTTGTCAGTAGTCACTTGCTGTTGAGCGGGATTAATGCGGGGATGCGCAGAGGCCGGGTATTCCTGTGACCACAGAACCGCTACCCATCCGCACAAGACCATTACCAATAATCGTTTCATGCTTATTCCTTTCCCTATATTTGGTTAAATATCAAAACCTGGAATTAATGAAGAACTGGCACAGCGGCAAAAATAATCAACTGACTCTGGAAATAATTCATCCACCTCCTTAATTAAATCATTCTTTTTTTGTATTGAATTTATTTAGAAAGTTGCATTGAAGGCTTTTTCACTTCATTAAAAAATTTTCAGGCCAGGTTCATAAGCAATTATTTTTCACGTAGTAATTCTGATCCATTTCCATAGTCGGTAAAACTTTTAAAATCTTAATTAATTTTTTTGTCTATTCCAAAATAAAAATGGGCGATTCTTTACTTTTTTTTATTTTCGCCCAGAAGAGCAGTGCAAATTTCGAGGAGTGATACACACCGAAGACAAAAAGGAAAGCTGGAGATGAATAAGCTTTATTTAACTCAATAAGCGTTTTCACCGCGGATAATCGCCAGGAACGTCAGCAGGATGATTTTAACGTCAAACCATAATGACCAGTTTTCAATATAATAGACATCGTAGCGGGTTCGATCTTCAATCGGAGACTGGCCGCGCAGTCCGTTAACCTGCGCCCAGCCGGTAACGCCCGAGCGCACCCGATGGCGTTCAGCATATTGGGGAATTAACTGCCGGAACTGCTCCACAAACACTTTACGCTCCGGTCTGGGACCCACCAGGCTCATTTCTCCGCTGATCACATTGATCAACTGCGGCAATTCGTCCAGACTGGTGCGGCGCAGAAAGCGGCCTATTGCGGTAGCCCGGGGATCTTTCTCGGCAGCCCAGACTGGCCCGCTTTCTTTTTCGGCATCCACTACCATGGAGCGAAACTTCAGCATGACGAATTCTTTTCCATCCAGACCAATTCGTTTTTGTTTATAAAAGATGGGACCAGGGGAATGCATTTTTATCAGGACAGCCAGCAGAAGTAGAAGAGGAGAAAGAATTATCACACCGGTCAGAGATACCAGCAGATCAAAGCTGCGTTTAAGGAATCCCTGCCAGCCGGAAAAATCCACCGCTTTTAAACGGAGCACCGGCATCCCGGCAATCTCAAAAGTGCCGCGATGGGAAGTGATCATATCCAGAATATCCGGGATGTAGAAGAGCTCAACATTTTTTCCTTCCATTTCCCGGATGACACTCAAAATCTGGGAATGTGAATCGGCATCAAACATCATGAGAATTGCATCAATCTGTTTCTCATTCACCAACTGGGGCAGATTTGCAGGCAGTCCCAGATAAGGCACATCCATACTATCCAATTCTATTTCCCCTAAATAACCGGAAATCCTGAAATTCTGGTGCAGATCATTTTGAATTTGGGCACAGAAGCGCGGGATATGGGTGCTGGAACCGACCATGACTGCCTTTTGAATTCCAAAACCTTTCCTCATCAGGATTCGCCGGATGCGATGAAACAGGTAACGGCCGGCTAACAGCAATACATTGGTATGGAAAAACATCAGGAAAAAGGTCAACCGGGAATAAGAAAATCCGCGGTAGAGAAAAGCACCACTCATCGCAAACAGAATACCAATGAAGCAGGCCCTCAGAACTACCGGAATGTCCTGGGCAAAGGTGGAAAAATACCGGCTGCGGTAGGAGTGCGATGCCGAGAGAATAACAATATAGATCGCTGTTAAAACGATGGCCGCTGCCAGGTAGTTAATGAACGGCGGATATCCTTTGGTAACCGGAAACACTTCAACCACAGGGGAATAGAACCGGGCATAGTAAGATAAACTAAAGGCCAACAGGATGACCAGGGCATCAATAACCATCTTTAAGAAGGGAATGAGTAAATTTTTCCGGTAGATAGTCTGTTTCATGGGTTCAAATGTAAAGGATCAAAAAATTCGTTACATTTTTCCTGGATAAAGCCGGTCATTTTACTTTGGAAGATGCTTTTATCAAAATTCCCGGCATGCCGTGCAATAAATTCCGGATCCCACTGCAATTCAGTAAATTTTTTTACAGCCTGGATCAATCCAGTGATGATTTGCTCATGAAAATACACTCCGCAGGATTGAAGACGGGTTTCAGAATTCTGATCAATTACCGTTTCCAGCGCTCCACCTCTGGCATAGGCAATCACCGGTTTTCCGCAGGCCATGGCTTCCACCGGCACTATTCCAAAATCTTCTTCCCCCGGAAAGATCAGGGCTTTACATTCTGAATAATAATCGGCCAGATTCTGAGGAGGCTGCCAGTCTACAAATTCTATATTGGCCCGGGCAATCTTTTTCAGTTTTGGCAGCTCCGGGCCATTACCTACCACTACCAGCCTTTCTTCCATTTGATTGAAAGCCGCAATCGCCAGATCCGTTCTTTTATATGGAACCAGAGCGGATACCACCAAAAAATATTGTCCGGATTTATGACTGGCCTGAAACCGCGCCGTATCTACCGGCGGATAAATGACAGCTGCTTCCCTTCCATAATATTTTTTTATTCTCCGCGCAACATGGCGCGAATTGGCCACGAACCAGTCCACTCGGTTACTGCTGGCAACATCCCAGGTCCTGAGATAATGAGCAAACCAGGGAATTATTTTTCTGGTCAACCAGCCGACCTTTTCTGGTCCAAAATAGTCATGATACATATCCCAGACATAACGCATGGGAGTATGAACATAAGAAATATGCAGGGCATCCGGCGGGGTGATAATTCCTTTGGCGGCACAATGAGAACTGGAAAGAATCAGCTGGAAGTCCTTGAAATTGAATTGTTCTATGGCCAGCGGAAACAGCGGCAGGTAATGACGATATTTACTTTTTTTCCCGGGCAGCCGGTCGATGAACGAGGTAAAAACGGGATGGGCTTCAATAGAGGGGGAAACCGATCCCCGGTTGTATAACAAGGTAAAAATAGGAGCTTCAGGGAAAAGCTGGCCAAAGATATCCAGAACTTTTTCACCACCTCTCAATCCCGTCAACCAATCGTGAACCAGAGCCGCTTTAAGTTGATTTAATTGAACCATGAGCCTTCAAAAAATAAGTGGTTATAAATTCATGCAGAATTTAAATAAATTCTATGCTTATTCCATGGTAATTTCATTAATTTTAGCGGAATTTGAAAGTGAGTATTTATCATTTTTAAGCAGCAAAGTCGGTAAAAACAAACGAGTGAGCTATTTTTCAGCAGTCAATAAGGAGTAAGGATGTCTCATTTATGGCATGGAATTTCTAACGGGGCTGATCCGCCAAAAGATATCAATGTGGTTATTGAAATTCCAAGCGGTTCAAAATGCAAATATGAACTCGATAAGGTAGCTGGCATCATCCGGGTTGATCGGATCATTGCCAGTGCGGTGTACTACCCCGGCAATTACGGTTTCATTCCCCAGACTTTTGCCGAAGATAATGATCCACTTGATGCCCTGGTACTTTCCCAGATCAGTTTTCATCCCGGAGTGGTCGTAAGATCCCGCCCGATTGGAGTAATGAGAATGACGGATAACGGTGAGCCAGATGATAAGATTTTATGTGTTCCAGCCCGCGATCCGCACTATCAGGAAATCCTGACTGCCAGGGATCTTGCTACCAATATGCTGAACGAAATTATGGAGTTCTTCCGGGTTTATAAAAACCTGGAGGAAAAAAAAGTAGTCATTCAGGGAGTGGAATCGCTGGAAGTAGCTATTGATCTGATCAACCAGGCGATAAAAGAATATAAAGTGAAGTATTTAGGCGGATAAAAAAGGCGCCTCAACGAGCGCCTTATCTGATAAATATTTCTTTAAATTTCTAATCGAACTGGCTGGTGTCCTGCACCTGCACAGTTTTTTCCGCACGCTCCTTATAATAATTTCCATCCTTGGTTAGATCATACATCTGCAACAATTTTTCTTTATCCCACACCAGATTCTTGCGGTTGTAATCTGCGAAGTCATACACTTCAGTCAGCTCAATTGCTTCCCGGGGACAGGCCTCCTCGCACATCCCGCAATAGATGCAGCGCAGCATATCTATTTCAAAGACCACCGGATATTTCTCCCGGTCATCCCAGGGCGCTACTCCACCAATGATGTGAATGCAATTGGCCGGACAGGCGGAAGAACACATTTCACAGGCTACACATTTCGGCCGACCAAATTCATCTTTGTTCAAGCGGTGAGCACCCCGATATCCTTTCCGCGGAACCCATTTCTCTTCGGGATAAAGCAGAGTGTATTTTTTCTTGGGAATGTGGCGCAGGGTAATTCCCATTCCTTTCAGGATATTCGGCAAGTAAATCCGTTCCCAGAAATTCAATTTCGGAACTGTCAATTTCTTTACTTTAATCATGTATCTATCCTCTTACCTAAGTCAGCTTTCAGGAGGCTTAATTTAATCACAACCACCCGCTGCCAAAAATCAATTTTATTTCTATTGAATCCTTTAATGAATCTGCTAACCAAAAGTTTCTAGAGATTTTTCTGCAGAGCATTTTTGCCTTAACAATACTCATTTATAGAATTATTTTGTATATTGATCGGCAGCAATAATTGCACACTGATCAGGCCTGGGATCTATGTTTAACCTGTCCGACAATCAACTAAAAGCGCTGGACCTGGAACGCAATCTGGCTATTACCGCTGGGGCCGGTTCAGGTAAAACCACCGTCCTGGTAAATCGTTACCTGTATATTTTACTGCAGAATCCTTCCCTGAGCGTGAAAAATGTTTTAGCAATCACCTTCACCGAAAAAGCAACCGCCGAAATGAAGGAGCGGATTTTTCGGGAAATCGAGGAACAGTTTCATAAAACCAGGAGTCAGCAAGCCCGGTTATTTGAAATTCTGAATCAGCTTCCCGAAAGCCAAATTTTCACCATTCATGCTTTCTGTAATCATATCCTGAAGCGCTATGCAGTGGAAGCCGAAATTGATCCAGGCTACACCATTGTCAGCGATGCGGAAATCGAGGAGTTAATCGACCAGGTTTACCGCGAGTTTCTACTATCCTACGAGGTACAAGCTAATTCTCAACAGCCATTGGTCATGAGCGCCCTGCGGGAATTTCCATTATCTAAACTTAAGAGTTTTTTCCTTTCATTTTATAAAAATCGGGCCAATCTCTATCAATTTGTGGAGACCGGACAAGCGCAGACCGTTGATGAGCTCCAGGGTTTTTGGAGAGAGATCTATATTAATTATCATCAGCCATTGATAACCCAGATCAGTGACCATCTGCAATTCTGGAAAGATCTGGCTGAGTTGCTGCAGGTGCAGACAGCTCCGGACCCAAACTCCTCCCCGCTGCGCACCAGATTTCAGAATTATCTCAATCTTATCCAGCAATCGAAAATAGAACCATTTATCAAAACCCAGGTCCTTGGACAATTATTGCAAGATTTGACCAAACAGGATGGGACGGCATATTCCAAACCTCCCGGAGGCAAAACCGCCTGGGGAGAGGAAGGAATAGAACTCTTTAAAAAACTATCCGAACGGGCTTCCGGCTGGATCAGAGATTTTCTTCCCTATGCGGAGGAAACCGAAACTATTTATGCCCGATTGCAGATTGGTATCTGCATCATCTTCTCCGAACTGCTCAGGCGTTGCGAAATCCAAAAGACCAATCTGAATATACTGGACTATAATGATTTACAAATTCTTACCTTGAAGCTTCTCCAAAATAGTCCGGAAATCCGGGATCAGCTGCGGCGGCAGTATTCATTCATTCTGGTTGATGAATTTCAGGACACCGATTCCCTGCAAACCAATGTCATCCACCTGCTCACTCATGACTATCTCGGAAATTTTGACCGGAATAGACTCTTCATTGTGGGGGATCCAAAGCAGTCTATTTTCGGATTTCGAAATGCCGATGTAACCCTGTTCTCGGAATATCTGCAAAAAATTTCCGACCAGGGAAGCCGGCAATTACCATTCCTGATGACAGGCGAAAACAAACCTATCCCATCTTCCGAGCAGGAACGCCAGGGTATCATCAGTCTTTCCCACAATTTCCGTAGTTCACAACGGCTTATTCAATTTTATAATCAGACGTTTGAGACGCTCTTTACCCGAGATTCTGAATTTGACGTCCCTTACCAAAAGCTGGAACCGGGACGGTTGGACATTCCATCGCAAAAATCAATGGTCCAGCTGGATTTATTTATTAATCAGGCCGATGAAAAAATTGATTCTGCCGCGGTGCAGGCTCTGAATATTGTCGAGATCATCCGGACAATTGTTGATAATCCTGACTTCCAAAAACTTTCCAGTCGGAAAACCGGAGCAGGTCTCGAAAATCTGAGTTTTGGAGATATTGCCCTCCTGCTGCGTTCGAGAAACCACCTGCAGACCTTCGAACAGCTTTTCAGGGACCATCATATTCCCTACCAGACTTACAAGGGAATCGGTTTCTTTCAAAAATCCGAGATCCAGGACATCTATCATATTATGAGAAGCATCGCTCATCCGGAGGAAAGTTTTTCCCTGGTAGCTGCATTGCGAAGTAATTATGTAGGCCTTTCCGATGTCTGCCTGTTTTATCTCAGTCAAACCACCGGACGGAATTATTGGGAAAAGCTTCTTAATCTGCAGAGTTATCTGAACGGCCAGAAGAAATTTACCGAAATTCTGGTCAGCGGATTTAGCCACTTTCTGGAATCCGAAAAAGTTTCTATGAAAATTTCACCAGAAGAAGAACAATCCATCCATTCTTTTATATCACTGTACCAGGGTTGGCATTCCCTGGCCTGGGGAGGGAAATTCAGCCGGCTGCTGGATGAAATTATTGAAAAATTCCAGATTCGCCCCGTCTTTCGCCTGCAGGCTGATGCGGATCAAAAGCTGGCTAACCTGGATAAGCTCATCCACTTTGTCACAGAATATGAGCAATCCACTTCCGGTCTGTTACTGGATTTACTGGATACCTTGAGGAAACAAATTTCAGGGGAGATCCGTGAAGGTGAAGCTATTATCCTGGCCGAAGAGGAAAACAAGGTAAAAATCCTTACCTATCATAGTGCAAAGGGAATGGAATTCCCGGCGGTGTTTCTGCCGCTGCTGGAAAAAAAATTCCATTACAATCATCAATTTCTGGTCGACAAAGATCATGGTTTTTCCTTTGAACTGGACTTATCGAAGGAAGAAAAATCAGGGAAACCATTCGCTTACCAATATCTGGAAAAGCGGGATAAGCAAAAAATTGAAGCCGAAGAAAAAAGACTGTTTTATGTGGCTTCCACCCGGGCCCGTGATTTTTTATTCCTGACTGGAATGCTGCCGGAGAGCGACCGGATATCCCATCAAAATTATTTGAGCTGGTTATTGCATGCCCATCATTTGGAAGGTCAAAGCAGCCTTTCCCCGAGAGATAACCAGATCTCTGCCGCTGAACAGAGTTTCAAATT
>MESS01000055.1:36694-42474 GCA_001771055.1 Caldithrix sp. RBG_13_44_9 | reverse complement strand
AGGTTTGCCCTCTGGTGAAGCAAAAACTCCTCCTGCCGCCGATACTGGTAATATTCCAGCTGTCAGTCAGGAGGAATTCCGTTATTCAATTGTTACTGGTGACAGACCCGGCAATCAGAGATTTTCGGTGACCCAGTTGATGATTTTCAGGGAAGATCCGGACAGATATTACACCCATTTTTACCTGAATGATTTTCAAAGTGAATTCACCGAGCAACATATTGATGAACCAGGGGGACAGGCTTGGGGTTCGCTGGTTCATAAAATGTTGGAGCATTTTTATCTTAGAAGTCCGCGGGAAGATCAACAAAAAATTAAACAACTGATCACCCAATTTCCGCCTGATACCCGGCAGCTTGACCGCTATAAAACCAAACTCCAAAAAATAATTGATGCTTTTCGGCAATCTGACCTGGCCAAAAAAATTGATACCACCTGGGTCTACAGTGAATATGCTGTCAGCATGCGGATGGATCCCTATATTTTACAGGGCATTTTCGATCTGCTGTTCAAGAATGCCAGCGGCCGCTGGGAGGTGGTGGATTTTAAATCGAATAGAATTAAATTTTCAGAAGTTGCCAGCCTCGCCAAAAAATATGAATTTCAAATCCGGGCTTATGCCCTGCTGTTAGCAGGATTATACCCTGAACAGAAAACCTATCCGGTATCCCTGTACTTCCTGGAACCACAGAAAATGGTGAAACGCGAATATAATTTATTAGAAATTGAAAGCATCAGAAGTGAAATTGGTTCATTGCTGGACAAACTGTTCAAATATGAAAGAACAATTTTCTCTCGGTAAGACTATGTCTTTTCAGGAAATCCAAGCTTTATACAAGATGGGAAAAATATGTTAAGAACAAAATATTTATGGTCCGTTTTATTTCTCCCGTTCCTGTTCTGCCAGCCCTCACCGGAAATAACCGAAAAAGGCAGTTATTTCAGGGTGCCGGTGGATACTGTGGGATTTGCCCACACCGCCCGGCAGATGGATTCAATAATGATACGAATCAATAAAACCAGTCAACAGGAAAGACAGAATATATTTTATTTAAATCGGATGGATTCCAGTAAAAACTGGCGGCTGGTTATCTGTCCGCATGATGACTACAGTTATGCCGCGGAGATGTATCCTTACGTATTGGAGAATCTGCGAACTCCGCTGGTTATTCTTTTCGGGGTA
This sequence comes from Caldithrix sp. RBG_13_44_9, assembly GCA_001771055.1. Classification (GTDB taxonomy): domain Bacteria; phylum Calditrichota; class Calditrichia; order RBG-13-44-9; family RBG-13-44-9; genus RQOF01. Next base: position 41,291 of record MESS01000055.1, on the reverse strand, counting down.
GCACATAAGGCGAAACAATTCAAGATTGAAGATAAAATCGTATTTGACTCTTTTCAGTACTGGCAGGGATCTTACGGTCCGATATACCCTTCTCCTTTGCGGGAAGAAGTAATGGCTGAATTGCCGCCTGATTTCTATCAAATCAGTGACAGCCTGCAGCAGGCAGAACATTCGGTTGAAGCACTCCTGCCGTTTTTACAATACTATCAGCCCACTGTCCAGATAATCTCCATATTGGTTCCCTATATGAACTTTGATCGTATGGAAGGCATTTCTCAAGCGCTAGCCCAGGCCTTTAAAAAGATATCACAGGAACATCAACTCAGCTGGGGTAATGATTTTTCTTTTGCCATTTCCAATGACGCAGTTCATTACGGCGATCAGGACTGGGGAGAAAAAAATTATGCCCCCTTCGGAGCAGACAGCAGCGGATATCAATCGGCCGTAGACTATGACATGAATATTATCAGTGAGTGCCTGATCGATTATTTGGATCCCCAGCGCATCCGCCGATTCTTTGAATATACCGTAAGTCACCAGGATTATAAAGAATACGCCTGGACCTGGTGCGGCCGTTATTCAATCCCCTTTGGTCTTCTAACTGCCTACTACCTGGAGAATATGACCTCGACAGAACAATTATCAGGCACCATGCTGCGCTACTCTACTAGCATCAGTAAATCTCCCCTGCCTGTGGAAGACCTGAAAATGGGAATTACTGCCCCGGCAAATATCCGCCATTGGGTAGGATATGTATCGATCGGTTACCGTTAGTCAAGTCTGATAAAAATATTCCTGCTTTCCGCCAGCCGTTAACAACATCTGCATTTCTACCTAACATAAAAAAAGGCCGGATCCCTATAGGGATCCGGCCTAGAAATTTTCCCGATGTGTCAGATCAGGGAGTTCCCTCTAACTGCTTTTGCTTCTCAAATTCTTCCTTAGCTTTATCAACCATTCCTTTTTGGGCATAACAGACACCCAGATTATTGTGCAGTAAGGACGAATCCGGAAATTTGATTACTGCATCCTGCAGAAAGGGCAGAGCCTCATCATAGAATTTCATGGCCATCTGTTGAAATTCGGGTTTTTCGGTTTCACTGAATTTTTCATTATTCTTTTGAGCTGCCTGCATATAACACAAACTTAAAACCTCAAAGGCGTTCTGATTATCCGCTTCAAGTTCAATGGTTTTCTTCATATAAGGCATTGCTTCTTCGAATTTCTCATTGTTGTATAAAATGATACCCACATTATTGGGAATGGCCGGATTGTTTGGCTGCAATTCCATGGCCTTTAGAAACATTTCCATGGCCTTATCCCAGTCCTGCCGCTTCGTATAAATTTCACCCAGGGCCAGATAAGCATCGGCATTGTTAGGATTAGTCATAAGGGCCTTCTCGTACATCTGTTTGGCCTTCTCCTCCTGATTGGTCCGGTAATAAAAATCACCCACCTGGACAATCAGGGTATCATTTTTCGGATTCATATCAATGGCTTTAAGAATATATTTCTCGGCAGTGGCGGTATCCCCGTATTCTAAAAAAGAGACCGACATAGGAGCCAACGGTTCCATCCGGTTCGGCATGGAAAGATGGGCAAATAAAAACTTTTCAGCCGCTTTTTTAAAGAGCTCTTTTTTCTTGACAGAATCGGTTTCAGTTCGGGCAGGAACATAAAAGCTCTTCAACGCATCATTATAATTTTCTGCAAAATACTTGCCCCGTTCCTGGTCAATCTGGGGCTTGAAATTTGGGCCGATAGCCAAGCTTTTGTCGAAGGCTTCGCTCATCTCGGCAAATTTGTTATGTCTGGCATGCAGGTCTCCCAAAAGATACCAGGCTTCCGCATTAGTGGGATACTTTTGAACCGCTTCTTTGGCCAGGTCATAAGCCTTGTCATACAATCCCTGGTTCATGTTAATTACTACCCCTTCCAATTCCGGTGGTCGACAGCTAGACAGAATGATAATAGCAAAAAGTACCATTATTCCTAAGACAACAACCAGCTTTTTCATAGACTTAATACCTCCTGAGTTTGATATTTCTTAAAATTTAAACGTTTAATGGAATCGTTAAAAGGTGGATTTAAAATTCCCCGGTCGGTAACGATGCCGGTAATCAGATCGGCCGGAGTGATATCAAAGGCCGGATTCCAGCACTGCGCTTCAGGAATGGTGATACTGAGTTTCTGCCAGATATGAGTGATTTCTTCCCTCGCCCGCTCTTCCACTGGAATCTGATTGCCATCAGTCAGATTCAGATCAAAGGAAGAGAGCGGTGCCGCCACATAAAATGGTACACCATGAAAGCGGGAAATCACTGCCAGATTGTAAGTACCGATCTTATTAGCCACATCACCATTAGCAGTGATCCGGTCTGCTCCCACCAAAACCAGATCGATTTTATTCAATTGCATGGCATAGGCCGCCATATTATCAGTAATAAGGGTGGAAGGAATTCCTAGCTGTTGCAATTCCCACATCGTTAATCGGGCTCCCTGGAGCAAAGGGCGGGTTTCATCTACCATCACTTCGAAATTTTTGCTCATTTGCCGGGCAGTGTGTAAAATTCCCAGGGCGGTGCCGATGCCGGCAGTGGCCAGCGCTCCAGTGTTGCAATGCGTCAGAATCACCATGCCATTATGGATGAGGTGCGAACCATGACTGCCAATTTTATTACAACGTTCCTGGTCATCCTTCAATAAAATGAGCGATAATTCCAACAACCGATCGATGAGTTGAGCCGGTTTTTCCGGCTGCCCGGAAATCTTATCAAGAAGAATCCCTAACGCCCATTTTAGATTCACAGCCGTTGGTCTGGCCTTGGCCAGATAATCCGAGCGGGAGTGAGCCTGTAATAAAAAATCCGCCTTATCCTGGTAATCACCATTTTTCATTCCCAGGTATAATCCAAAAGCAGCGGCAATTCCTATAGCGGGGGCTCCACGAACCTTCAATTTTTGGATGGCCTCAAAAACTTCTTCGATGGTAGTCAATTCTCGGTAGACTAGCTGGCGGGGAATTTCAGTCTGGTCAATTATCCGGAGCGATTTTCCAGTCCATTCAACACTTTTTATCATTCAGATAATCCTGTTACAATAGCCTGAAAAGTTAGGATAATGCGATATAAATTTCAAGATATTTTATTTTTCGCCAGAGGAAAGAAATCAATTATCGAACAGGATTTTCTTGGAATTGCAGGATAATTTCAGAACAACTTATTCAGGGAATCAGAGTTCTACCTCCAAGGAATATGCAACACAAAAGAAAGGAAATATCAAGAGGGTATTTCAAGGCACAAGTGCCAGCAGTATATCCATCACATTTGTTCCGGTGGGACCGGTTTTGATCAGTCCGCCAGTTTGCTCTAAAAAATGATAGGCATCATTGTTTTGTAAAAAAGCACGGGCGTTCAGATTTTTCTGTTGGGCACTGGTCCAGATTTCCGGGAAGATCATTCCGCCGGCCGCATCCGTTGGTCCATCCGTCCCATCGGTCCCGCAGCTCATGATCAGATAATCCGACTGAACATCCTGCATGGCCAGAAGAGCCGCTAATACCAACTCCTGGTTGCGGCCTCCTTTTCCAGATCCACTCAGGGTAACCGTAGTCTCTCCGCCCAACAGTAAGCAGGCTGGTCTAAGCAGCGGGATATTATTTAAAATGATCTCCTTCACCACTGCTGCCAGCACCTTCGCCACTTCCCGTGCCTCACCCTGAAGCCGGGAAGTAAGGATGAGAGTATTAAATCCGCAAGCTCTGGCCGTTGCCTGTGCCACTTCTAATGCTTCCCAATTATTCCCGATTATTATAATTTGAACTTTCTCAAATACCGGATCGGCTGGCTTCAAGGTCTCCGGTATTTTTCCCCGCAATCCCTGCTGCAAATATAGTTGGACAGCGGCAGGTAATTTTTCGACCAGCTGATATTTTTCCAAAACTTGCCAGGCCGTCTCAAAAGTCGATAAATCGGCAACCGTAGGACCGGAAGCGATTGAATCCAGGGTATCGCCAATCACATCAGATAAAATCAGATTGACGCAGGAAGCTGGCGCAATAGCCCGAGCCAGCTGGCCTCCTTTAACCAGGGAGAGATGTTTACGGACGCTGTTCATTTCCGTAATATCTGCCCCGCAACTCAGTAGCATATGGTTGGTTTTCCGAAGATCGGTCAAAGAAATACCTTCCGGCAACTTTTCCAGCAGGGCAGATCCGCCTCCTGAAAGCAGACAAAATACCAGGTCCTGTGAGCCGGCAGTTTTTACCAGCTGGAGAATCTGGGCAGTGGCTTCTAAACCATTTTCATCCAGCAGGGGATGGCCGGCTTCCACCACCCTCACTCTGCGGCAAGGTATGGCGTGTCCATATTTTACCGTTACCTGTCCATAAAAAAGCCGGTCACCTAAAATATTCTCCATTTCCCGGGCCAGGTAAGCAGCGGCTTTGCCGGCCCCGATTACATAAATATGGCGATATTTATCTAAATCCCAACTGGATCCTCCAATCTTGATGATATCATTCTTCCGGAGAATTTTTCGCTGTATCAAATTTTCGGGTTTTACCGTATCTACTGCCGCGGAAAATATCTGAAGGGCT
>MESS01000055.1:36432-36673 GCA_001771055.1 Caldithrix sp. RBG_13_44_9 | reverse complement strand
TCTGGGAAGTAAGGATTTTATTGCGCCCCTTCAGGGCTTCTGGGAGTGAGGGCAGGCCGATCGCATGGGGCGTTGCCCCATGTTATAATATTTTGCCCCGGTGGGGCGATAGATGGTAACCATTTCAATTTTGAGTCAACTATTCTCTTTAGATGGGGTCAGTGTCATTTTTGATAACAGACAGCTGATAAACATCAATTAAATTGAAACTCATTTTATTGACCCAGGTATCATCTTAAAT
>MESS01000055.1:33083-36373 GCA_001771055.1 Caldithrix sp. RBG_13_44_9 | reverse complement strand
TTCTGCGCTATCGCTGGAAATTATTTTGGGGAATTATATTTGTTGTCTTTACCAATATCTTTAAAGTGATCAGTCCCCGGATTGTACAGCGAGCAATAGATCTGCTGGAGCATTCTTCCCAAATATCTCAAGTGGGACGTTATGCATTTCTGATAGTAGGCGTATCAGTGGCTCAGGGACTTTTCTTGTTCCTGATGCGCCGCACCATTATTGTCGCCTCACGGGAAATTGAGAATGATCTCCGGAATGATATCTTCTGGAAACTGGAAAGTCTTACTTCTACTTTTTACAACCAGATGCCGACCGGTGACATCATGAGCCGGGCAACCAATGATATGAATGCCGTGCGTTCGGTGCTGGGACCGGGAATTGCCTATTCGGTAAACACCATCTTCGCCTTCCTGTTTGTGATTCCGATGATGATTTTAATCAGTCCTGTTCTCACCGCCATCGCTTTGATCCCTTTCCCCATTATGGCCATTTTAGTAAACCGGGTGGGTAAATCCATTAACCGCCGCTATGAGAAAATCCAGGCTCAGCTGGCAGCTATCAGCACTTTCGTGCAGGAAAACCTGTCCGGTATTTCCATCATTAAATCATTTGTCAGGGAAAAGCATCAGATCGATCAATTCCTGGAACTGAACACTGATTATGTCAAGAAAAATCTTAGTTTTGCCCGGATCTACGCTGCCTTTCATCCCAGCCTGATGTTCATCATCGGTCTGGCTGTATTACTGGTATTGGCTGGCGGCGGTAAGCTGGTCATCGAAAAACAGATCTCCATTGGCCAGTTGACCGCCTTTATGCTCTACCTGGGAATGCTGGTCTGGCCCTCCATTGCCCTGGGTTGGGTGATCGGCCTTTACCAGCAGGGAACTGCCTCAATGAAGAGAATTCGTCACATCCTGGATGCTGAACCCGATCTGAAGGATGGTCCGTTAATACTTCAACCGCTAAAAACCCAGGGCAAGATCGAATTCAAGGATTTGAATTTCTCTTATGAAACTGAACCGGTTCTAAAAAATATTCAGCTGCTCATCGAACCAGGAATTACCCTGGGAATTCTCGGACAGACCGGAAGCGGGAAAACCACCCTGGTGCGCCTCCTTCCCCACATTTATCCGGTAAAGGAAGGGGTGCTTTTCATTGATGACCGGGATATCAACCAATACCAACTGCAATCCCTGCGAGAACAGATCGGTTTTGTCACCCAGGATACTTTCCTTTTTTCCGATACTATCCACAACAATATTGCCCTGGCCAGGCCGGATGCTTCCCGGGAAGAGGTGGTCCGGGCGGCGCAGATTGCTGCTATCCATCAGGAAATAATGGAATTTCCGGATGGATACGAGTCTTATTTGGGCGAGCGGGGGATAAATTTATCGGGTGGACAAAAACAGCGGGTGTCAATTGCCCGGGCTATTTTAGCCGATCCAAAAATTCTGATTCTGGATGATGCCTTTTCAGCCCTTGATACCTATACCGAGGAAACTATTCTCAAAAACTTAAAAACTATTTTTCCCGATAAAACCGTCATTCTGATATCACACCGCATCAGTACCCTGCAAAATGCCGATCATATTATCGTCCTGGAGAATGGACAGATTGTCCAGCAGGGGACGCATGGTGAACTTCTGCAGCAAGCTGGACTATATGCCCAGATCCATCAGAAGCAGCTGCTGGAATTGGAAATTGAAAGTGTGGATTAAACAGATCTTAAAAACTAATCGGATCTTCAAGCGAAGAGAATAAAAATGAAAAATATTCTGCTGATTCATACAGGTGGTACCTTCGGAATGATGCCGGCAGAACCGACTAAAATATTAGCACCTGCGGACATTCAACATCTTATTCTCAAATATTTGCCGGAAACCGAAAATATCGCCCGGATTGATTTCGAAGTAGCATTTAATATCGACAGCGCTAACATCCAAATCCACCACTGGCGGACTCTGGCAGGAATGATCTTACAAAACTATAAAAAATATGACGGATTCGTCATCATTCATGGAACCGACTCAATGGTTTATACCGCCTCTGCTCTCTCCTTCATGCTGCAGGGATTAGCCAAACCGGTCATTCTTACCGGATCACAGCGGCCTCTGGCCGTGATCCGCAGTGATGCCCGCAGCAATCTGGTCAATTCTATCGAACTGGCTACCTACAATATCCCGGAAGTAAGCATCTATTTTGACAAACAACTGTTCCGGGGAAACAGGGCCATTAAGATCTCCAGCACCAGCTATGAAGCTTTTGCCAGTCCTAATTTTCCAGTATTGGCCGAAGTTGGTCTGGACATAACACTTGCTAAAAACATTCTGCCGGCCAGAAAAAAACTCTTATATAGTGACCGTTTTGATGAGAACATCCTCTGTATTCGTTTTTTTCCCGGACTTCTGCCTGCTCACCTGGAAGCCATTGCCGGTTCTCCCGTCAAAGGGGTGGTTATCGAAGCACTGGGGTTAGGGAATTTGTCAATTTATGAAAAGTCCCTGATCCCCTGGATTGAAAATATGAGCCGGGCCGGAAAAATAATCATCATTACATCACAAAGTCCGTATGGGACAGTAAATTTCAATTTGTACGAGTGCGGCCAGCTGATCACTGCAGCAGGAGGTCTATCCGCCGGGGATATGACCTCTGCTGCTTCAATCATCAAGTTGATGTTTCTTCTGGGTCAGTTTCCAGATAATCCTCAGAGAGTTAAAACCTATTACCAAAAATCCTTAGCCGGAGAACTTACCGAATCCGACGCAGGATCCTGATCCTCAGTATGCAAAACAAGATCTTTGTTTGCCATCTCTCAGAAATATCACCTGACAGGCCTTTTGTGTTCACTCACTTGCAACGGTTACAGATTGTGATTTTTCAGGCAGTCTCTGGTTATGTTGCGGTTGAAAATCGTTGCCCCCATGCCGGTGCTTATCTGCATGAGGGTCAACTGAGCGGGAATATCCTCACCTGTCACTGGCACGGCTGGTCTTTCGATCTTAAAAGCGGTCAGTGCCTGAACGAATACTGGGCCCGCTTGAAAAGGTATGAAATTCAAATTGAGTGTAAAAAGCTTTATCTGCTTACTGAAGAATTAAATAATCGGTAAAAAATTTATTTACCATCAAATCCTTATTTACTAAAAAATTTGCCTCCTGCTGTACTGGTTAATCTTCCGGCTTAATGATTATATCCTCTTTCACCGGGGTGAAGATACTGATGGCTACCGCTCTCTCTTTTCCCACCGAGGTAGAATGAGGAACATTGGCAGGAATGGAGCAAATATCACCGGCGGAAAG
>MESS01000055.1:32695-32995 GCA_001771055.1 Caldithrix sp. RBG_13_44_9 | reverse complement strand
TTTAATCCTGGTTCATACACATAACGCACCAGCATGATGTTGCCGGTGGAAAAAACCTGCTGGGTAAGTTTGGGATCCAGCACTTTTTTATTGGATTTCTGCCAGGAGGAGCGAAAATAGCGTGCCATAACCTCTCCTTAATTAGTTGAATTCAAAATAATTAAAGCCGTTGATTTTGTCAATTTGTTTTTTTTAATTGGATTCCGATTTCAAAATTATTTCAGAGATACCTGTGGGTAATAATAGAATGAATAACCTTCTGCCTGTTGAGATGGAGCATCCGGAATGCCTGGTTTGCGG
>MESS01000055.1:29625-32620 GCA_001771055.1 Caldithrix sp. RBG_13_44_9 | reverse complement strand
CCAGCAGTGTGGATTCGTTTATTTATGTCCCCGGCCCGGTCAAAAATGGATCGCCCAGTATTATCAGGATTCCGGTTATCAGCCTCATCAGAAAGAAACTGTATCACTTTCCGGAAAAGTATACCAGCTTGTCAGAATTTGGAATAACCGCTATAAACGCAGGCTGATAGAAAAATATTTCAAAAATGGGAAAATACTGGATTATGGATGCGGAACCGGAGAATTTCTGCTGGAAATGAAAAATTCGGGCTGGGAAACCTTTGGCCTTGAACCATCCCCTGCGGCGGCGGCTATTGCCAGGAATTACCATCTTTCCATTATTCCAGATCTGAAAAACCTGAGGGGAAAAGTTGATGTCATCACTCTCTGGCATGTTCTGGAACATGTTCATGATGCCCGTAAACTTCTGGCAGAGCTGAAAAATATATTGAATCCCGCAGGCCTGTTGTGTATTGCCCTGCCCAATCGCCACAGTCTGGACGCGGCCTTTTTCAAAAAGCATTGGGTAGCTTATGATGCACCCCGGCATCTCTATCATTTCTCTCCCATGGATATGGAAAAATTTTTGAGTTCCGGTGGATTTAAAATCTTTTCAATGAAATCATTGCTTTTCGATCCCTGGTATAATTCCTTTCTGTCGACTTCCCTGGAGTCCGGAAAAAACCGGATAAAACTCCTGAGTATTGGATTAATTAAAAGCATATTTACTGCAGCAGCAGTTAATTTTCTGAGTTTTTTTAACAAAAAAAATGATTCCAGCATTATTTATCTGGCCAGACCTGAGATTGATAAGTGAATTCATCCCGAGAATTTCATTGCTTTTTTTCAGGATGATATACTATGGGGAGTGAAAATCAACTGCAAACAGCGGCAGAAAATTCTGTGAATCAGCCTGTTTTGTAGATAAATTGATCCTTCAAAAACCGAATAGAGATGGGACAAGACATGTCAAAAAAACCGGTTAAAGAAAAAAAATCAACTTCCGCTAAATCACTGACCATCAAACCTTCTGATTTAGCTGAACGCTTCGAACGGCCGATATTTATTCTTGGATTTTTTCTATCGGTGTTTCTGCTCTTGCTGATACTTTACAGCTCCCTGGTGCTCCGGGGACTGGAGCCAGCCGGAAGTGATGCGGTTTCCAATGTGGCCCGCACCCAGCAACTGGTAGAGTGGGAAAAGAAAACCGGCCATTATCCGCTGTGGGATCCGTACATGTTTGGTGGCTCACCCACCTATTTCCGCTTTGGACCTAAAGTCTGGTCGCTGGACACCATACTGGATAAACTGGATATTCTCCTGGATTGGAGGATTTGGTACTTTTTAACCGGCGCCATCGGAGTTTTTCTGCTGGTAAAATTTCTTGGCCTGCCGGCTCTGGCGGCCATGCTGGCTGCCCTGGCTTTCATCCTGATGCCTCATTTTCAGGCACTGGTCATCGTAGGACATTATGCCAAATTCCGAGCTTTAATGTGGATGCCGTATGTAACACTTACTTTTTTAATGCTGTTACGTCAGCGTAGTTTAATTTCCACACTGTTGTTCACTCTGGCTTTGAGCCTGCAAATCCGAACCCAGCATTACCAGATAATTTTTTATACTTTACTGATCTTATTATTTATGGGTATCCCCCTGCTGATCGAATTTATTCGCCGGAAGGAATGGGGATCTCTGGTAAAAACCGCTGGACTGGTTCTGGCAGCCCTGATCTTTACTGTCCTGATCGTCGCTCAAAATTTGCTGTCCATCAAGGAATATACTCCTTATTCTACCCGTGGCGGGAATGCGATTTCGGTTCGCGAAACGGCCGCAGATCAGCAGGACCGTAAAGGAGTAGGTTTCGACTATGCCACCAATTGGTCTTATTCGGTATCGGAATGGTGGAATCTGATCGTGCCTAAATTTCATGGTGGAACCTCCAATGAAATCTACACCGGTAATGAAGTGCCGGCCTGGAAAAATCGTGAATTGCCGGCCTATTGGGGTTCCATGCCTTTCACCCAATCCTATGAATACCTGGGGATCCTGCTGGTTTTACTGGCCCTGATCGGGATCATATTCCAATGGAACAAATGGGAGGTAAAGAGTCTCACTTTTCTGACCTTAACTATTCTGGTCCTGTCTCTAGGAAAGAATTTCCCGGTGCTGTATAAAGCTTTCTTCTATTATGTTCCCTATTTTGATAAATTCCGGGCACCGGTTATGATTCTTACCCTGCTGATGTTTACCACCACCATTCTGGCAGCCTACGGTCTCACTTTTTTACTTCAGGGTGAATTAAACCGGAAAGAAATTCTCAAACGGCTATACATCGTTTTTGCGACTTCTAGCATTTTGTTAATTATCCCATTACTGATTGGATCATCTTTCTCCTTCACTCAGGAAGGTGATTTAAAAAGATATGGACAGGAAGTATTGAATTTATTACGAAAAGTCCGGCTGGAGATGCTGAAAAATTCGCTTCTGATCAGTTTAATCCTTTTGCTTGCCGGAATCGCCGGCATCTGGGCTTTCATTAAAAACTGGATACAGAAAGAATACGTTGTCCTGGGTTTTATTTTGCTGGTGACGGTGGATTTCTTCTGGTTAAATCAACATTATCTGCAGGATAAGTTTGTGGACCCGGCAGTGATTGACCAGCAATATAAACCCAATGAAATTGACCGGCGGATTAAAGAAGATCCGGATCTGTTCAGGGTGCTTCCCCTGGGTCAACTCTTTGGAGACGTGCACTGGGTGGCTAATCACCAGTCAGTTGGAGGATATTCCCCGGCCAAACTGCAGGTGATTCAGGAGATCGTAGACAACTGTCTGTATGTGAAAATTGAAGAGCCGGTCCCGGTGAACTGGAATGTGGTGAATCTTCTCAACGCTAAATATATCGTTACCAATCAAAGACTGCCGGAGACCCGGTTAGAACAACTGGTCTCCTTTACCGAGCAGAATTTATTTGCTTATAAAAATCCTTCCGTCCTCCCCAGAGCATTTTTTGTGG
>MESS01000055.1:8471-29554 GCA_001771055.1 Caldithrix sp. RBG_13_44_9 | reverse complement strand
CAGAGAGCGATTCTGGAAGAGGACCTCGCCGAGACCATCGGGATGCCTGACAGTTCTAATATTCAGATCACCCAATATTCTCCAGAGGAAATTACGCTGGAAATATTTACCGATAAAACTACTCTATTGGTTTTGTCGGAAATTTATTATCCCCAGGGATGGCGGGCTTTTCTGGATGACACCCGGGAGCTGAAAATTTATAAAACCAATCATCTGCTCCGCTCGCTGGTTATTCCTGCCGGCCGGCATTCGGTAAAGCTAACTTTTCAGCCTCGTTCTTATTACGCCGGACTGCAGATATCCTTGTTCAGTCTGATAGTGATTTATTTGATCATAATCATCCTGGCTTTCATGCGCTATCGTCAGATCAGCCAATTTTTCAATAACTGGTTTTCCAAGAAAAGCGCATGAAAAAGGTTTTAATTATCAGTTATTACTGGCCTCCTTCCGGGGGACCAGGTTCACAACGGGCAGTCAAGTTTGCTAAATATCTCCCCCTTTTCGGATGGCAACCCCTGATATTTACCGTGAAAAGCGGGGAATATCCATATCTGGATCCATCCCTGGAAAATGATATCCATCCGGATCTCAAGATTTTTAAAAGTTCAGCCATCGAGCCTTTCCATCTATTTAAAAAATTATCAGGACTTGATTCTTCTGCCCGGTTGGCGGTTGGACATTTGACCCAATCCAGCAAGAGTCTGAAGAATAGAGTCTTCAACTGGATCAGAGCAAATATTTTTATTCCCGATGCCCGGATCGGATGGCTGCCCGCTGCAATTTTGAAACTGGATCAACTGTTTAAGCAGGAGGAGATCCAGTTAATCTTCACTTCTTCACCTCCGCATTCCCTGCAATTAATCGGGCGGCATTTAAAGAAAAAATATCACCTGCCCTGGGTGGCCGATTTCCGGGACCCCTGGAGCGATATCCAGTATTATCAGGTTTTTAAAAGAAGTTCATTTGCTCAGAAAATCGACCAGGCCCTGGAAAAATCAGTTCTGCTGAAGAGTGATCATCTGGTCAACGTTTCTCAGACCGTAATGGAGGGATATCTGAAAAAAGTGCCAACCGCAAACCTCCGGAATAAATTTACAGTGATTCCCAATGGATTTGATCAGCAGGATTTTCTGGCACCACCGGTCAAAGCTGACAATTATTTTACTATCCTCCACAGTGGCAATCTCAATGCCACCCAGAATCCGGAAATTTTCTGGCAGAGCATACGGAATATTCTTGAATCCAATCCATCACTTAAGCAGACGATCAGGATACAATTGATCGGGAATACCGTTCCGGATATTCAGCTTGCGGTAGTGAGGAATCATCTGCAGGAAGTTGTAGATTTCCAACCGTTCATTCCCCATTCTGAGATTATTAACAAAATACAACAGGCAGATCTTTTACTTTCAGTGGTCCCCGATGTACCAGATAATAAGGGCATTGTTCTGAGTAAAAACTTTGAATATATCGGAAGTGGTAAGCCTGTCTTGATCATTGGCCCGGGTGATAGTGATATTGGAAAAATCATAGCCGACTTTTCCAACTCAAAAATATGCAACTATCATGATATGGATGGATGTAAAAATTTCATTCTGCAAACCATACATGATTGGCGAAAAGGCAAAGTCCGTTTAATACCAGATTCCATTCGGGAAAAATTTTCACGTCAGCAACTGACTGGTCAATTAGCGGATATTTTTGACAGACTGCTGGAAAAAAAATCCTGATTCAAAGATTATAATTTTTAATCTGAATTATTTATAACCACTGAGGCACAAAGGTGTTTAAAATAATGGATTAAGACAGCAAAGAGGTTTAATTGGAAGAAAGTAAAGGTATTTGATTAAAATCAATAACTCTGATATACTTGGTGCCTTGGTGGTTAAATTTTTGAATTAATCAGGTTCAGACAAAATAATCCAACACCAGAGAATTAGATATAATATCTAATTCTCAGATTGTTATTAGTCATGGCCAATAAACTGGAAAAAATGTTCTTCATGCTCTGGAAATTGAAGAAGGATCTTCTGCGGGATCGGCAAATTTACCAGCTGACTGACGATTTGCACTCCCCACAGTTGGGGGAGTATTATTTCCTTATGACCGAAGAGCAGATGAGAGCCGGGCACAGCCAGCAGTTTTATTTCGATGAGAAAGGCGTTCCCATCATTCCGTCCTACATCGATGTGGAAGAAAAGAAAATGGTCTATTATCCTATCTCGATCGGACAGTATGGATTGGCCATCTGGAACACCTTTCTTAAAACCCGGGCAGATCAGGATAGAAAACGGTTTCTTACCATCGCAGATTGGTTTTATGAAAACAGGATAGAAGACCATCGTCTGGGTGCTTACTGGCTTACTGATGTCGATAAGCCGGCCTACCGGATCCAGAAGCCCTGGAAGTCGGCCTTTTCTCAGGCCCGGGCTGTTAACATTCTGCTGCGGGCGTTCCAATTGACCGGAGAAGATCGGTACCGTCAAACCGCGGAGAGGGCACTGCTTCCCTTTCAATTTTCGGTGAAGGACGGGGGAGTTACCACTTTTCTGAAAGAAGGACCGTTCTACGAGGAATATCCCTCGCCTGGTATCCCGGTATTGGTCCTCAACGGAATGATCTTTTCGCTTTGTGGGATCTTCGATTTCCTGCGGGTATTTCCCGGACATGCCCTGGCCCGACAAATTTATGATGCCGGCGTCACCACTCTGGTGAATATTCTTCCCCGGTATGACATGGGATTCTGGAGCAAATACTCATTGTGCGAAGCAGAATTCCATCCGCCGGTTGATCCGGCCACTATTGGCTATCACCATCTGCATATCATTCAGCTGGAGTTAATGCATCGTTTGACCGGGAAGGAACCATTTACTTATTATTCTCAGCAATGGAAGAAATATCACAGTATCTCAAATGTGATTAAAATGTATTGGCTGAAATATAAGTCCCTGAAAAAAATGAAAAGATTATAATTCTGATCAGCTATATTTAGCATCAAAAGCAAAAGACACCAGATCGAAGATGGAAAATAATAAACTTACTGAGAAAGAATATTGGGATCAGTACTGGCAGAAGTATTCTCTGCCTTTAGAGGTATCGAAATCAATCAAAAATCATTTCCTAATAGAAATTTTAAATACCTTTGATAAATATTTGCCATCCGACAATACCCTTTCCATTCTCGAAATTGGTGGATCACCCGGACAATATTTAGCCTATATGCATAAAACCTTTGGCTATGAAATTAGTTGTCTGGATTTTTCATCTATCGGCTGTACCAAGACTCTTGAAAATTTTAACCTCTTGAATATAAAAGGTAAAGTATACCAGATTGATTTATTTTCCGAAGATCTGAATCTTCCCTTATTCGATATTGTTTACTCGTTAGGTTTTATTGAGCATTTCTCGGATATTAATCTGGTTATAGAAAAGCATCTAAACCTAATAAAACCTGGAGGCATATTAGTATTGGGAGTTCCGAATTTTTTAGGAGTCAACCACTTTTTTTTAAAAAGATTAGCCCCTCAGCTTCTTTCAAAACACAATCTTTCGGTGATGGATCTGAATAATTGGTCTTTTTTCGAGAAGAAATTTAATTTACAAACTATCTTTAAGGGCTATGTTGGTGGTTTTCAACCCAGTAATTTTAATAGATGTGAAAAAATGACTGTTATAAATTTTCTTTTATTGACCTTAGCTCGACTATTTGTTTTTATCTTTAAAAAGCGATTTAAGGGATTAAGAAAATTTAATTCAAAGTATATCAGTGGATATATGGTGGGTTTTTACAAAAAACCGATTTAAAGCATATCTTCAACATATATTATTTCTGCAGAAGACTTAAGATAGTTTTTTCTCTCCTTTGGTTCGAAAATTTTTCAATAATCCTTTTTCGAGCATTTAATCCCAGACTCACAGAACTATCCATCGCTTTTTTAATCAAGGCTGAACCTTCGCGAGAATTCCTGTTTTCCAGAATAAATCCGCAATCCCCTATAGCTGTTGGAATTCCATTCACATTTGTTCCGACTGGGACACACTCGCAAAGCATTGCTTCACAAATAACACTCGGTAATCCTTCCCGCATCGAAAATTGCGCATATACTTTTGCTTTTGAATAAAAATCTCTCAGTTCATTGAACTTAACATAATCGAGAATTTTGACGTTGGCGGGTAAATCAACTAATCGTGCCGCTGCCGGTTTCATTCCGATGATCAGAAAATTATAATCTGGCAATAAACCAGCAATTTCAATAAATATGTCTATTCCTTTCAGTTTAATCCGTTGCATGCTGTCACACATTCCCACTGTTAAAACTAAATTTTCTTTCTCATGACTCCTACCCCATTGCTGGGGATCAAAACCTGTGGGAACAATTAATTGTTGTGCCTTTATATTTTTAATTCTGGTATTTACCTCATCCAGTAAACTACCGTCAACCGCCAGGAGATATCCGGCATATTTAATTGAGAAAGTAGTGCAAATTTTTCTTACCGGATTTGAAAAGGAACCGTATTTAATTTCAGGTACATATGTGACATCATACCCTCCCAGAACGACCATAGATCTTTTTTTAAAAATATAGGCAAATAAAACAGGTAAGAAAGAATGGTAATCAGCGAACCAGACAAAGATATAGCGAACTTTTACGAGGTGACGGATAATGGTAATCAACAATTTAATTTGACTGATGAGATTGGTACTAAAATTTTTACTGGTTAGATAATGATGAGATATTACACGATAGTATTTACTTAAAAGGAGATAATCCTTTTTCACAAAAGAGGATAATCCGGTATGAATAAATAGAATATCACCTTTCTTACCGTTATCTTTCATAAAATATCATTGAGAAGTATTGAATTCTTGACGATATTTAATTTCATTCTATATAAAAATAATGGGACTTAATATTAATTTTAGTGAGTAATATATCTTAACCTATAGCATTTAACCATACAATTTTTATCATTCATTTTGAGGATCATGGTTGACAGACATCATATAAAGTTTTTTCAAATCAGGTCCCGTTCCAGATCATTCGAATATCATAAAGGTATAAAATTAAGACTATTGATTATTGATTGAAATGATCAACAATATAAAACAAACCTTAAAGCATAGTTCAATTTTTGCTCTCGGAAAAATCAGCACTAAACTTGTTGGGTTTATCCTCTTACCCATATATACAAAAGAAATTTCAGTAAGTGATTATGGAATTTTAGGGATATTAGAATTAATTGATCTTCTGGGCAGTAACGTCCTGTCTATCGGAATGCCGCAAGCTCTATTAAGATGGTATACACTGGCAGAAAATAAAATCGAAAAACAAAAAATAGTATTCACTAATTTTATATTTCTCGTTTTTATTTTTTGCAGTGCCACTTTAATGATCATTCCCTTTCAGACAACACTTTCAACTATCCTATTTGATCAATCTAACCTTGGAATTTATCTGGTCTTTGTTTTCATTTCAGTTACCCTAAGCAATCTTGGTCACATTCCACAGTCAATTCTCAGGATGGAGGAAAAGTCTTTATTTTTTTCAATTTCGATAACGGTTCAATTTACCATCAGTATGATACTGAATATTTATTTTGTGGCTGTTCTG
Organism: Caldithrix sp. RBG_13_44_9; assembly: GCA_001771055.1. Classification (GTDB taxonomy): domain Bacteria; phylum Calditrichota; class Calditrichia; order RBG-13-44-9; family RBG-13-44-9; genus RQOF01. The sequence continues at coordinate 23,942 of MESS01000055.1, read as the reverse complement.
AAGCTGGGTGTCCGGGGAATCCTTATCGCAAACATCATCAGCAATGGACTGCTTTTTATGGTATTACTCCCTTATTTACTTAAGAGAATGGAATTTGAACTTGATTTTAAAAAGTTGAAAGAAATGCTGTTATTCAGTTATCCATTTATATTAATTGCTCTTTCCACTTCGATCCTGAGCTTAGGTGATCGTTATATCCTGACTAAATTAACAAATTTATCTCAAGTTGGACTTTATTCTTTGGGTTACAAGATCAGTAATGTTTTGAAAATTTTTGTAGTGGATTCCTTTACCCTTGGTCTTCCAATCATTGGCTGGCAGGTAGTTAAGGCTAATTCAAAACCCAATCTTTACTTGTCAAGAGTCTTGACCTATTTAACTTATATTCTTTGTTGGCTGGGTCTGGCAATAGCAATCTTTTCGAAAGAAATTATCCAGATTTTTGCTGTCAATAAGGACTACTGGGATGCATATCAAGTGATTCCTTATTTACTACTGGGAGTGTTATTCCTGGGCGTGCAACAGCATTTATTTTTCATTATGCAGATCCCAAAAAAAACCAAGCAGATTTCTTATATTATTGGATCCGCTGCCATTCTCAATATTTTTTTAAATCTTATTCTTATTCCAAACTTCCAGATGTTAGGCGCCGCCTATGCAACCATTGTATCTTACCTGGTTGTTGCTATTCTGGCATATGTGGCTGTAAAAAAGTATTATCCTGTTAAATTTGAAATTAAAAGAATGCTTCTCCTGATTACTTTATCAATTATTCTCTTTATCATATCCACATTGGATATAAATCTTTCCGGGCTTTTTAATCTTATATTTAAAGCAAGTATCATAATTGCATTTCCACTATTGTTAGCCCTGGTCAATTTTTACTCTGCAGAAGAAAAGAAGAAAATTAAAAATACCATTAAATATTTACGTTATAAAAATCGAAGCTAATCCTACCATCTCTGCAGAAGTAAGATTCAAATCCAACCATCATAGTCACGAGTTATAAAATTCGATTACGCCAATTACAATTATATTTTGCAGCTACATCTATCTATTTTATATTGACAAAACATCAGGGTGGTTAAGAACCGGAAATGATAAATGGAACTATATCGTTTTTCATTCCTGAAGCATAGTGGCTATTCCAGCTTCAATTGCAGTGTGGGGCTCCCAGTTCAATAATCTTTTTGCTTTTGAAATGTCAGCTCTTGTTTCTGCTATTTCTTTATTCCTTTGCTTATTAAGAAAACTAATTTTTACATCCGATTTAAAATTCTTAATAATGATATCAGTGATTTCTTGCACTGAATAACTTGTACCGTAGCCAACATTAAATACTTCCAGCTTGGAAGGGTGATAAGATAAAACCTTAAGATAAAAATCAATTAAATCATCGATATAGATCAGATCCCGTTTGGGTTTTGGATCCTGCAAAGTTATATGACCGGTTTTTGCTTGAAGGATTATAGAAGGGATTAAAAATTTCCCATTTTGATTTGGTCCATATACATTAAAAGGTCGGACGATTACGGTTTTAATCCCAAAATGATCATGATACCCCTGACAAATTTTTTCGCCGATGATCTTGGTATCCGAATAGGGATTAAAAGATTGTACTGGGTGCGACTCATTGATGGGCAGATATTCAGGAATTCCATAAACATAAGAACTGGTGAATATCATATTCGCTTGGTTTTTTCGACAAAGCTCTAATGCATTCAGAGTGGCATTAATATTTACCGAATAGAAATCAAATGGTTTTTCATAGGAATCGGGTACAAAACTCTTAGCAGCTAAATGGATGAGGACATCGAAGGGAGAAATATGTTTAAGTGAATCATTATCAGTTAAATTTATTCCTTTTTTTATATCTAACTCTAAAACCTTATAACTGGCCTTCCTGAGACTTTCAACCAATTTTGAACCAATAAAACCGCTACTGCCAGTAACCGCAATTGTTAAGTTTCCCATAAAAATTCAGACTTGTGTTTTTCAAATTCATCAATTGCCGTATTATAGTCATCTGGTCGTCCAATATCCAGCCAGTATCCTTGGAATTTATATCCAATCACCTTTTTTTTATTCATCAATAATATTTTCATTAATGATGGAAAATCTAAATAGATATTCTCCGGAATATAGTCAAGTACTTGCTTTTTTAAGGCATAGATACCCATACTCACCTGATAATCAAGGACTGGTTTTTCAATATAGTCATATAGTTCATTATTATCTTCCAGTTTTATCACGCCCAGATCAATTGGTACTTGCCTGGAAAAAGTGGAAATTGTGCAATAAGCCTGGTTCTTTATATGAAAATTAAAAAAATCCTGAAAGTTTAAATTGGTCAGAACATCCCCATTCATAACCAAAAAATTATCATCCAAATCCTCAATGAGTTTAATAGGAGCTGCCGTTCCAAGGGGTTTTTCCTCGAAAGAATATCTGATTTTCACCTTCCATTTGTGTCCATCGTCAAAAAAGGCCTGGAGCAATTCTTTCAAATAACCCACCGCAAAGATAATCTCTTCCACTCCGAAATACTTCAATTGTTTTATGATAATTTCTAAGACAGGATAATCACCGATCGGCATTAAGGGTTTCGGTAAAATCGTTGTGTAGGGTTTAAGTCGTGTCCCCTTGCCACCGGCTAAAATGATTGCTTGCATAGAACTACCTATAAATTATAGAGTTCAGCCTTATATATATCAATATGTTTTTGAATCCATTCAATGGTTTTCGATAAACCTTCTTTAAGATCAACTTTATTTATCCAGCCGGTATTATTGATAATTTTAGAATTATCACATAACAACCGTTCGACTTCACTGTTGGGAGGACGAATTCTTTCATGTTCTGCTACAATGTTCACTTCAATACCCATAATTTCACCAATCATTTTAACCAAATTCCCGATAGAAATTTCTTTCCCTGAACCAATATTGACCACTTCACCCAGCAGACTTTTCGAATTAAATATTTCCAGAAATCCTCTCGCTGTATCCTCCACATAGGTAAGATCACGAGTAGGATTCAGGTTTCCCAATTTCAGTTTCTTTTGACCGGTCAATAATTGAGTAATAATTGTCGGAATAATAGCCCGGGCTGATTGTCGGGGACCATAGGTATTAAATGGTCTAATAATTTTCACGGGTAAATTAAAAGATCTAAAATAGCTTAGAGCAATTTGATCAGCAGCAATTTTTGTAGCTGAGTACGGCGATTGACCGACGAGCGGATGACGTTCATCAATGGGAATATATTGAGCTGTTCCGTATGTCTCACTGGTAGAGGTAATCAGAATATTTTTAGTACTTAACAGTTTAGCTGACTGTAATACATTATAAGTGCCTTCAATATTGGTTTTAATATATGCCAGCGGGGATATATATGAGTATGGAATTCCTATCAAAGCCGCTAAATGAAAAACAGCATCTGCGTTTTTAACCGCCTCATAAACCATATCAAAATCACGGATATCTCCAGTGACAACTTCGATATCCTTTCTAACTGGTGAATGTTCTAACCATCCCCAGGAATTTCGGGAATTATAGTGCACAAATGCTTTTACCTTATACCCTTTTTTAAAGCAAATTTCCGTTAAGTGCGATCCTATAAATCCACCAGCACCGGTAATCAAGACAGAATCGATGGTATTTCTCCTAATTTTGCCTGACTTTTATTGATCGGTTGTCCCATTTTAATGGGCAAATTTATACTATTTATCATTTGCAAACATAATTAATTTTTCTTTGGATGAATATTTTAGGCAGGATATTTGATCTGTGAGATAATCAGTAATATTAACTTCAAGATTGTATAATTGAATTGATACGTTCTTCGACGGTAAATTGTAATATTATTTTAAAAAAAATCGCAGGGAAGTAAAAACCTCACTACTAGTTAAAAAAAATTGGAATGAAGATTTGTCATCTCATATATCTCTACTAATGTTGCTAACTCAAGAAACAAAATATTAACAGATAATTGACTTTTCTAATCACCCATCGATCGGGTCAATTTTACTCTGGTCTGGCGCGCGCCCCAGAAACCTATGATCAGTCCCATTAAAACGCCAGCCAGGACATCGGTCACATAATGATATTGGCCGTAAACCGTGGCGCAGGACAGAGCGATGACCAGCGGCAGAAATAACCGCACTGCCAGCCGTGGTTTGAAATGCCAGAGGTAGATTAAAATGACCAATGCCACCCCCACATGCGAACTGGGAAACGCCGCTCCCCGGAAACCAACCACCGTAATGAACTCCCGAAGAGAGTTACTAATGAGTAAACCATCATAGGAAACCGTGATCTGATCCGCCAAAATGAAACGCGGCCCTGCTACCGGAAATAAGATGAAGATGAGATATGAAATAAAAAAAGTGATGGTCACATAATAAAGCAGGTAATCAAAGTGCTGGTACTCCTTCTTGAAATAGAATACCGCACCTCCTAATGGAATGGTGATCCAATAAATGCTGTAAGAGATCTGCAGGATCTCGGTCAGAACCGGCTGGACATATTGCTGCAACCAGATATTAGGTAAGGCTCCAAATGGCCATACCTCAAATCTTAAAATGAGATTATCAAATACCTGCGGGAAGATGCCGTGAATCAGAGTTCCGATGTCCCAGTATAAAAAGGGAAGCCCCAGGATGATATACCAATGACGTACAAAATGCCACAACCCAGATTTCCGGCTGGACATCCAGGGGATAATCAATAGCACCAGACCGATTAAAAGCAGGTGGACAAAAAATTTGAGCAGTCCCAGTTCCAGATTACGGTGAAAGATCAGAATATATAGAGAAAGTATGCTCCAGAATATCACCAGGTTCTTATCATATGAATTCAGCTGATTCCAGCGTCGTAAGAATTCAGATTTCAGTTTCATTTTTCCTTTATCTTGATCCTCGGACCACCATTTTATCAGATAATAGCTCCAAAGTCAGACTGGTTAAGTTTTAAGTATATTCCAGAAGAATGATGGTTTACTCCACATAAATGATCGCAAAGGTGGCATCATCCGCCAACTCTTCCTCAGAACTGAATTTTTTTATTTCTTCAAATAAAAGAGTGCGCAACAATTGCGGCTTCTTATCTCTATTTTCTTTGATAAAACGAATAAGTCCCTCGTCACCGAATTCTTTACCCTCACTGTTTTTTACTTCGGTAACACCGTCGGTAAACAAGATCAGATAATCACCTGATGCCAGATAGATACTTTCCTGACGGTATTCCCGGTCCTTCAAAAAACCCAGCACTACTCCGCCGGTTGTCAATTGCTGTACCGACCCATCTTTTCTGATGATCAGCGGAGGATTATGCCCGGCATTAGTAAAAATAAATTCGGAATTGGCTTGATGGTAGATCCCAAAAAAAAAGGTACAGAAATATCCATCGGTAGTGGTTTCGAACAGCAAATTATTCAAACGGGCCACCACTTCCACCACCGGGTAAAATTCCTTCAGCAGGCTGCGAAAACCGGCATACAACATGGCCATCAGGATAGCGGCGGGTGCACCTTTACCAGAGACATCACCAATCGCGATGGCCAATTTATTTTCACCCAATTTAAAAATATCGTAGAAGTCCCCACCTACAATACGCGAAGGTATATTCATGAAGCCGATTTTCAGACCTGGAAATTCGGGCGGACGGTCCGGCAGTAAGGCTTTTTGCACTTTTGATGCGACTATCAGCTCACTTTCCAACTGTTTCTTCTGAGTCGATGCTTCAAACAACTGGGCATTCTCTATGGCAATCACCGCCTGGCTGGCAAAGGTCATCAACAATTCCTGATCCATCGGCGTGAAATGATTCAATTTATCGCTTTCCAGGGCCATTGCTCCATGTACCAGCTCTCCGGTCATTAACGGAACCGTTAATTGGGAACAGGTTGTTTCTCTAACCTTGAAATATTCCGGTGCCTTACTGACATCATTAATGATGCTGGGTACCTTATTTTTTATCACCCAGCCGGCGATTCCCTGATCAATTTTGATCAGTAATTTATCCAGCAGATTATTATCATAACCCCTGGTGACCATTTTCCGTAGGACCGGTTTTGCATGATCAATCAGGAAGATACCTCCAGCATCATATTGCACCAGCAGATTAACTGAATCAACAATCGTCTCCAGTACTTCATTCAGATCCAAACTGGAGGAGATCTTTTTTCCAATTTCCACCAGCAGAAAGTTTTGCAAGGATTTACGTTCAACTTCGGAATACAATAAGTCATTTTCAAAAACATCAGCTGTCTTTTTAAAAATCCGCAAAAGAAATTTCTTCAGGCTGGCGAACAACAGATAATATCCGAACTTCCGGTCGAATAACAAAAAACCATTATATCCCTTATAACTCTTCAGGGGAAGAAAATAATAAAAATTAAATGAGCGGAATTCTTTTAACTGCTGTCGCAGATTGACGTTTTTATCGGTAATTTTATGAAGGGCATAAAAATCCATTTCCCCTTTGAAAATCCGGTCCAGCGAAAGACGTTTTGGCAATTTGAGCAATTTGGGAAGATCACCGTCAGTGACACTGCTGGCAAAAAGCTCATAATCCTCACCCCAGCGATAATAGAAGGCCCATTCATGTTCATGGAAAGTAGCTCTTAAAAAACCGGAAAATTTCTCAATCATCAGTTTGAGATCCAGAGTAGTATTCAATTCCAGATTAAAATCGTTCAGGGCCTGGTTAACTGCATAAAATTTCCGGTACAGACTTATATCAATCACATAACGGATCACCGCAGTAATCTGTTCATGATAGAACAAAACGATCACCAGGGTAATGAACAAACTGACCGCAGGATGGTTGATATCGAACAGGTTCAAAAACAAAGAATTCAGCAGCAGGAAAAACAGAACGTAGACCAGACTGGTCAGCACCACTCGCAGCAATTTCTTCAAAATAGGTCTAACTTTCACTTCATCCTCTCAAATCACAAGTGGTAAATATAGGCCTTAGTCGAATAAAAAATCAAGCGAATCAATATTCTATTTCCGCTTAAAATCCAGCCAAACGAGGGCCGATGTTGACATTGAACCAAATAAATATTACAGATAAATTTAATCCGGAATGCAACTCTTTGTTTCGTTTAGCGGTGAATCTTCTTATATTCACCAAATTTTTACCTGAAGGAAGTGGTTGTATTAATGAAAAGAACTCTGACTGAAGCACAATTATATTCGCTGCTGGAATCAATGAAGCTAATTAATTCCACTCTGGATCTTGATAAGCTGCTCGCCATTATCATGCAGGAAATTACCATAAATTTAGATGCCGATCGCGGCACTCTCTATATAGTGGATGAAACTTCCCGGGAGATCTGGTCAAAGATTGCCCAGGGAGATAAAAAGCTGGAGATACGCCAGCCCATTGGAAAAGGAATTTCCGGTCATGTGGCAAAGACCGGAGAAACTATCAATATACCTGATGCCTATAAAGATCTCCGCTTTAATCCAGCAGTGGATAAAAAAAGCGGTTATCGAACCAGATCCATTTTGTGCATTCCAGTTCTTGATAAAACCGGAAAAATCATTGCAGTTCTTCAGATATTAAATAAAAAAAATGGACGCTTTAATAAAAAAGACCAGCAATTCGCATCAGTGTTTGCCGATTACATCTCGCTGGCTATTCAAAACGCCCAGCTTTATCAGGAAGCCTTAGAAAGGAAAAAATTAGAAAATGAGATAGAAGTGGCGGGAGAAATTCAAAGAATGCTGATCCCCGCCTCCCCTCCCCGGCTGGATAATTACGAATTGTTCGCTTATCACCACCCCTCCAAGTTTATCGGCGGGGATTACTATGATTTTTTTCTCAAACCCGATTCTTTGATTATTATCCTGGCAGATGTAGCCGGTAAAGGAATTCCGGCAGCGCTGCTGATGGCCAATCTGCAGGCCACCGTTCACAATCTCCTCGGCAAATACCAAAGCAATAAAGAAATTGTGTCATTAATAAATAAACATCTTTATTCAGTGACCACTTCCGATAAATACGCCACTCTGGTCTGGGGAAACATTAAACTGATAGATCATACTTTTCATTACATTACCGCCGGTCATGTACCTCCGCTGCTTTTTAGTAAAAACGGAAAATCGATCCATTCTACTGAACTCCCGCAGGCCAGCATTCCCGTAGGGATGTTACCCGAATATGAATTTGAAGAGGGCATCGTTCAGCTACATCCTGATGATTTACTTCTGGTTTGTTCTGACGGTATTACCGAAGCCCAGAACAAGAAAGAAGAGATGTTCGAGACCGAACGGCTCAAACAGATAGTCCGTAAAAATTACCACCAGTCCCTGAATGCGATCGGCGATGAAATCATTCAGCAAGTAAAGACTTTTTCCCATGGAGGAAGTTATGAGGACGATATCTCGCTGGTTATGATCAGAAGGATAAGCTGAGCTATAATTATGCTCAGAACTTCGGATGGTAAATAAAATGGCAAGAAATTTTGTTTTTGAATATCAATCTGAATTCTTTTTAACCACCAAGTCACAAAGACACCAAGGTATCACAAAGAATACACCACCTCATTAACACTGCACTAAAGAATCAAAAAACTTTTATAACTTCAGATATGTAACCATCGTATTCTTCGTGTCTTCCTTACCTTGTAAATACAATTCATGTAGCAATATGTAAGAATTTTTTAAGTTAAAATTAGCGATCTTCCGCTAAAAATAACTCACCGTCTCTCAGAAGTATACTCATCCCAGCTTTTTATTTCCAGATCTTCCAGAGAAGTTCTGGCTACTGCCTCAGCAAAACGCATGGCAAATTGACGGTTGGTAATCAGGGGAACATTGTAATCAACCGCAGTCCGGCGGATCATATAGTCATTGGTTAATTCCATTTCCTGATAATTCTTTGGGATATTAATTACCAGGTCAATTTTTTTCTCTTTGATATATTCAATGGTATTGGGCTGCCTTTTTTCCAGCGGCCAGTTCAGTGCTTCCGCCTGGATACCATTGTTTTTGAGAAATTTGGCAGTACCGCGAGTGGCATAAAATTTCACCCCGAGATTCATCAGCATCCGGACACTTTCCAATAATTCAGCCTTCGATTCTATGGAACCGGTGGAAAGCAGGATGGTGCGAACCGGCAGCCTGAAACCCACTGATAACAGTGCTTTCAAAAAGGCCTCATCAAAATTATTGCCTAAACACCCCACTTCCCCGGTAGAAGCCATTTCCACTCCCAGGGTGGGATCGGCTCCCTCCAGGCGGGTGAAGGAAAATTGTGGGGCCTTTACTCCGACATAATTCATCTCAAACAGGGCATTTTCCACCGGATTGATAGGTTGGTCCATGATTACCCGGGTGGCCACATCGATAAAATTGCGGTTGAGAATTTTGGAAACAAACGGAAAACTGCGCGAGGCCCGGAGGTTACATTCAATGACCTTTACCTCATTCTGCTTGGCGATGAACTGAATATTGAACGGTCCATGGATTTTAAGGGCAGCGGCAATTTTTTTCGAAATCTGCCGGATCTGCCGGATGGTTTCCAAATAAGTTCTTTGCGGAGGTAAAACCAGGGTAGCATCACCGGAATGTACCCCGGCATTTTCGACGTGCTCCGAGATGGCATGAAGAACGATTTGGCCATTTTGCGCAACGGCATCCAATTCGATCTCTTTGGCATTTTCTAGAAATTTACTGATTACCGTCGGGTGCTCAGGAGAAATCTCTACCGCCAGCTTCAGATAACCGCTCAATTCCCCATCATTGGAAGCTACGGCCATGGCGGCTCCACTCAGTACATAAGAAGGTCTGACCAGCACCGGATAGCCTATTTTTTTAGCAAAACTCTTGGCTTCCCCCAGGGTGGTGAGTTCCCGCCAAACCGGTTGGTCAATCTGCAGCTGATCCAGCAGATCCGAAAATTTCCGGCGATTTTCCGCCATATCGATACTGGAAACAGCTGTTCCCAAAATCCGCATTCCGGATTTTTCCAGATCACAGGCCAGATTATTGGGGATTTGACCTCCCATGGAGATGACAATTCCCAGCGGATTTAATTTTTCATAGATCTCAAGAATAGTTTCTAACCGGATCTCATCAAAAAACAATTTATCAAACTCATCATAATCAGTACTCACGGTTTCCGGATTATAATTCAGCATGATGGTATGATAGCCCAATTGCCGCAGGGCTTTACCGGTATTCACCGCACACCAGTCAAATTCTACCGAACTCCCGATCCGGTAAGCCCCGGAGCCTAAAATCAGGACCGAATTGTCCTGCTGGAATTCGATATCATCCTGCTCGCCGTTGTAGGTCAGGTAAAGATAGTTCGTTTGCGCCGGATATTCTGCCCCCAGGGTATCGATCTGTTTGATCACCGGATTAAGATTTAATTTTTCTCGACGCTCCCGGACTTTCTGCTGGGTTGTAGAAAGAATAATTGCTATCTGATTATCAGAGTAACCGGCCTGTTTCGCTTCCCGCCACAGCTGCACTGGAAGATGATTTAGTTTGTACCGCGATATCTTCTCTTCGATATCTACCACCCGGGCAATCTTTTGCAGGAACCACTGGTCGATGTGTGAGAGATGATGAATTTTATTGACTGAGTAACCTTTTTTGATGGCCTGTACTATAGCAAAGATCCGTTCTTCGGTAGGCTTCTTCAGTTCATCATCCAGATTTTCGACGCGATATGGGGGATTGGCTACCAGTCCCTGGGCTCCAATCTCCAGCATCCGGATGGCCTTCTGCAAAGCTTCCTCGAATTTGCGTCCAATGGCCATTACCTCCCCCACCGATTTCATTCCTGAACCGATCTTGCGTGAGACCATCCGGAATTTTTTCAAATCCCAGCGGGGTATTTTAACCACCACATAGTCCAGGGCAGGTTCAAAAAAAGCTTTGGTTACTTTGGTGATGGTATTGGGCAACTCATTTAGGCTGTAACCTAATGTCAGTTTGGCGGCAATAAAAGCCAGGGGATAACCGGTAGCTTTGGAAGCCAGGGCCGAACTGCGGGAAAGACGGGCATTTACCTCGATGATACGGTAGTCAACAGAATCCGGGCTGAGCGCATACTGAATGTTGCATTCCCCTACGATCCCGAGATGCCGGATTACTTTGATGGCCACCTCTCGCAGCAGGTGATATTCCTGATTAGTCAGGGTCTGACTGGGAGCCACCACAATGCTTTCACCGGTATGAATTCCCATGGGATCAAAATTTTCCATATTACACACGGTGATACAATTGTCCTGGCAATCCCGCATCACTTCATATTCAATTTCTTTCCAACCCTCCAGGTATTCCTCCACCAAAATCTGGGAAGTGTGGGACAATGCTTTGCGGGCCAGCAGTCGCAGCTGCTTTTCATTCCGACAGACTCCGGATCCTAAGCCTCCCAGGGCGAAAGCAATTCGAATAATTACCGGAAATCCCAGCTGGTTAGCTACATCTACTGCCTGTTCCACGCTGGTAGCCGCCTGACTTCGCGGAAATTTAACCTGAATTTCCTTAAGGCGTCTGACAAACAGATCACGGTCTTCGGTATCGATGATCGTCTCTACCGGTGTTCCCAACACTTTTATGTGGTATTTCTTAAAAACACCCCGCCGGAAAAGTTCTATGCCGCAATTCAAAGCGGTTTGACCTCCAAATCCCAGCAGAATCCCATCCGGATGTTCTTTGTCAATCACCTTTTCTACAAACTCCGGAGTGACCGGCAGGAAATAAACCCGGTCAGCCAGATGGTCGGAAGTCTGGATGGTAGCAATATTGGGATTAAGCAGGATGGTATAAATACCCTCTTCTTTCAAAGCTTTTATGGCCTGGCTGCCGGAGTAATCAAACTCACCGGCTTCACCGATTTTCAAGGCTGAGCTTCCTAATATTAAAACCTTTTTGATGCTTGGTTTCATGATCGCACTACTTTCAGGAATTCATCGAAAAGGTAACCGGCATCCACCGGGCCCGGCGATGCTTCCGGATGGAACTGCACGCTTTTGAATCTTCCGGAAATATGCTGTATCCCTTCATTGGTATCATCATTGAGATTAATAAACCAGGGCATCCACTCATCTGGAAGAGTGGCATTATCTACCGCATACCCGTGATTCTGGGAGGTAATCAGGCAGCGGCGGGAGTTCAGTTCAATCACCGGCTGGTTTTGGCTGCGATGGCCATATTTCAGCTTATAGGTGTTCGCCCCGGCTGCCAACGCCAGCAGTTGATGACCGAGGCAGATCCCGAATACCGGTATGTCTCTGGTAATGGCCTGACGGATTTGCAAAATGGTCTGCCGGCAGATCTTGGGATCTCCCGGACCATTAGAGATCACCAGACCATCAAACTGCAAATCATCCAGCGGATAATCCCAGGGAACCCGAATCAACCGCACATTGCGAGCCAGTAGGGAATGGATAATATTGTGTTTACAACCGCAGTCAATCAGTGCAATTTTAGTCTTCCCGGAACCGTATTCCATCGGTTCGCTAGTGCTGACCTTCTGTACCAGGTTTTCCAGGTTAGGATCATAAAAATCAATTTTTTCATTTCGAAATTCAATCCTTCCCAGCATGGTGCCTCTTTCCCGCAATTTTTTAGTCAATGTACGGGTATCGATCCCGGATAGAGCAGGCACTCCAGCGCCCTTCAACCACTCTCCCAGACTTTGCCGGGAATCCCAGTGATGATATTCAGCCGAATAGTCTGAAACCAGTAATGCCGATATTTGAACGGATTCCGATTCAAATTTTTTGAACAAACGATTTTGCGTTTCTTCAACCGGAACTCCGTAATTTCCCTGGAGCGGATAGGTGAGGGTCAAAATTTGTCCTTTATAGGAAGGATCGGAGAGAGTCTCCGGATAGCCGGTCATACCGGTATTGAAAACCACTTCTCCGGCAACAGACCGTTCATATCCAAAGGAGATACCCTGGAAAGAAGTACCATCTTCCAGGCTAAGACAACCTTTTACTATTTTCAGTTTTGCAGGACCAGCAGAATTCATTTATCCTATCAACGGGTTAAAATTTGGAAAATATAAAGAATTTCGGAAGCAAAGCAAATGTGAAAATTGCAGGTTTGCTGCTGGCAAGACACCAGAGAATGAAAAAACGGAATAAGGTCAATAATTCCGCAAATAATACTTATCAAAGATAGCCAGGCTGGTTTGGTGTTTTTTGGTAAGTTTTTCGGGCGGCGACTTTTTGATCGAAAGGATATCCTTGAATGGTACAGCGACTAATTTCCCCAGCTCATCATGATCCAGTCGGTCTCGCTGGTCATATTCCAAAATAGAAATCAATTTATTCACCGGAATTTCTAAGAAAATCTTGAACACTTCCGGATCGAAGGTTTGTCCGTTTTCTTTCTCGATGGTTTCCCATACTTTTTCAATAGATTCACGGTCACGGTACTGCCGGCGGGAGGTAAGGGCATCAAACACATCGGCCAGTGCCAGCATCCTTCCTCCCAGCGGAATCTGTTCAATCTTCAGGCCGTCGGGATAGCCGCGTCCATTGATTTTTTCATGATGAGTGGAAGCGATTTCCGGCACATTCTTCATCTTTCTGGGAAAATGGATACTTCCCAGAATCTGGCGGGTTACCGCCGGATGCCGCTTGATGGTCTCATACTCTTCCTGGGTCAGCTTTCCGGCTTTAAACAGCACCGCTTCAGGAATACCCAGTTTTCCTATGTCATGTAATAATCCGGCAAAACGTAATTCCTCGCAGGAAGTGTCGGTCATTTGCATCTGCTCGCACAGTGCCAGGGTATACATGGTTACCCGGCGGGAATGACCAGCCGTGATATAATCCCGGGTATCAAGGGTGGCAGAAAGCGTCTCCACAAAACTGTTCAACGAATGCACCTGTTCTTCATACAGCAATGAATTTTCAACAGTAGTAGCGGTGATCTGAGAGATGGCCGCTAACAGCTCTTCGTCCTTGGAAGTGAATGGTCCACCTTCTTTATTCAACACCTGGAATACCCCGATGATAATTCCTTCCCGGTTTTTTAAGGGCATGGTAAGCATATTGCGGGTAAGATAACCGGTCTTTTTATCAATCTCGGGATTAAAGCGGGAATCTTTATAGGCATCAGGAATATTCAAGATTTCACCAGTAGTGGCCACATGTCCGGCGATACCTTTCTCCGCCGGGAAGCGAATTTCCTTTCCTTTCCCAATTCCCATAGCGACTATTGACCACAATTCATGTTTTTCCTCATCCAGCAGAAACACGGTACAGCGATCAGCATTCAGAATTTTGGCAACTTCCCGCATGGTGGTAAACAGCAGCTGGTTCAAATCCAGATGAGCCTGGAGGTTTTCGGCGAGATGCAGGAGTACCTGCAACCGTTTATTTTCCTCACGCAGCTGTCGAACCTGTTTATAATCTATTTTGCGTTTCATTTTTTCCTCTTAATTTCTTCATAATCTATATCTTCAATGTTCTTGGGATCAAATGTTCTTTCTTTCTTTGTTGAAGAGTTCTCAACTTTCGAGGAGGAAGCAGAGAAAAATACCATGACTTTTTTTACCAGCCGGTAAATTAAATAAAACAAAATGAGATAAAGTATAAAACGGATCATCAGATTAAACCTTTATTTAAATCAAAACTCACCAATTTTTTCCCGCTGCGATGTTTGCTGATTTCTACTAAAATCTGGCTGAAATGGTTCTGATTCTTTACAAAATCCAGATTTTCGGTATTGATGATCAGCAGCGGAGTGGCACTGTAATTCCAGAAGAATTCCTCATAAAGATTATTCAGGGCATCGATATATTCTTCCTTGATATAGCGTTCATAAGGCCGGTTGCGTTTCCGGATATTCTGCATCAGCTTCTTGGTCGGGGCCTTTAAATAGATCGCCAGATCAGGTTTGATGATCTGTTTTTCCAAAATCCTGGCCAGGATATTATACAGGGCCATCTCTTTTTCATTGAGATTGAGAGTGGCAAATATCCGGTCTTTAACAAACATATAATCGCTGATAATTCTTTTTTCAAAAAGATCGTACTGCATAATTTGCTCCTGCTGCCGGTAGCGGCTTAACAGAAAAAATATCTGGGTTTGGAAAGCATAATGCTCCGGATCGCGATAAAAATCCTCTAAAAAAGGATTTTCCTCAAACTCCTCAACTACCAGCCGCCCGCTCAGCTGCTGCTGCAGGGGATGAGCTAAAGATGTTTTTCCTGCACCAATCGCCCCCTCAATGGCAATATAGTGCAGATGATCAAACTTTAGCTCCATCGATAAACCACTCTTTCTTGACTAATTTAATTATCGTTTTATCTTTACAATTATTAAGAATTTCCCCAATGGTCTGCCGGGTGCGGGGAATCCTGAGAGCAGGTGCTACATCCAGCAGCGGCTTCAGCACAAAAATACGGTTCTGAAAATCCGGGTGGGGAATAGTGAGTTCGTCGGTGTCAACTTCCATTTCGTCATACAGAATAATGTCCAGATCAA
>MESS01000055.1:3226-8460 GCA_001771055.1 Caldithrix sp. RBG_13_44_9 | reverse complement strand
CCCCAGCGAATCCGCTCTTTTCTACCAACTTCTTTTTCTATTCTCTTTAATTCGATTAATAAATCCATGGCTGATAACGAGGTATCCAGTAAGAGAACCGCATTCAAAAAATCAGGTTGTTCGGTAAAACCATAGGGACTGGTATCATAGAGTGGTGATAGCGCTAAAATTTTTCCCGATGATTTGATAGATCCCACCGCTTTTTTCAGAAATAACAGCCGGTCTCCTACATTCGATCCCAGGGCGATGGCTACCTTACTCATCGCCGGTTTTGCTTGCAAAATATTCTACCTCAACATTATCCATGAAACCATTCAGCGGTACATTCGGTTTACGTACCCGGATTAAAACCATATTCACCGGAAATGAAAGCAATACCTCACTGGCGATCCTATCAGCCAGTGTTTCCAATAAGGTAAATTTGTAACTGCTGAAAAGATGATGGACTTTCTGATAGACCGCTTCAAAATTGACGGTATCTTTCAAATCGTCACTATGAACGGCTTTCGCGAAATCAAATTCCAATTCCATATCCACTTCAAATTTCTGACCCAGTTCCCTCTCCGCTTGATAGTAACCGTGGTGGGCGTAAAAAATCATATTATTGAAACGAATTTTCCCCATTGCTATTCTCCGGTCCAACTGTGACGTTTTGCTCATCGATCTTCAATTCATTTATTTTGGGAATTGGATATTTTCCATCAAAACAGGCATAACAAAAGTTCCACGGCTCCTTGACACATTCTTTCAGATCATCAATTTTTAAATACTTCAGCGAATCCACTTCCACGTAAGCCTTTATCTCTTCTAAAGTCATATTGTTGGCAATCAATTCTTCCCGGCGGGGAGTGTCGATCCCATAATAACAGGAATGTTTTACCGGCGGAGAACCGATCCTTAGATGAACTTCTTTTGCTCCTGCCCCCCGGATCATTCGGATAATCTTGCGGATAGTAGTACCTCTGACGATAGAATCATCCACCACCACTATTTTCTTGTCAGTAAAAAAATCTTTCAGGGGATTGAATTTCTGGCGGACTGATTCATCCCGTAAATATTGATCCGGACGGATAAAGGTGCGTCCCACATAGTGATTACGGATCAAGCCGAAATTGAAAGGAATTTTTTTGGCACTGGCATAGCCCATGGCAATGAAATTGGCTGAATCCGGTACTGGAACCACCGCATCGGCATTAAAATCGTCATAGCTGGCTAATTTCTCGCCAATCCGGTTCCGGACGTTATAGACATATTCATTGAACTGCGAACTATCCGGTCTGGCGAAATAGATGAGTTCAAAAACGCAATGCCGGAATTCTCTGGGTTCATCGTGAAACAGTACATCCGGTTTGGGAGAGGAAATTACTTTTTCCTGGGTGATCTGGATGATCTCCCCTGGCTTCACCTCGCGGATATGCTGCGGACGCAGGATATCCAGGGCACAGGTTTCGGAAGCAACAGCCATATCTCCCTCAATTTCACCGAGGAATAAGGGACGAAATCCAAACTCATCACGGAAAGTATAAAGGCAGTGAGGGGTCATAAAAACCGTGGAGTAGGCCCCCTTCACCCTTTTCATCAGCAGCCGGATGGCATCGGGTATGGTCAATCCTTCCCGTTCATGATGATAAACCAAAAACCGTCCAATCAGCTCTCCATCATTGCTGGAAGAGAAATGAACTCCCCGGCTCTGCAGCCATTCTGCAATTTCTTCATAATTGACGATATCGCCATTGCTGGCTACTGAATAAATCGGACCTCCCAGCGTTTCGATCACATAAGGCTGGGCATTGCGAATCACTGAACTGCCGCGGGTGGGATAACGCACCTGTCCGATGGCAATATAACCGGGAAGATCTCGCAGGACTTCCGGTGAAAATACCTCCTTCACATAACCCATGGATTTATGGAGCCGGATAATCCTCCCATCTGAAACTGCGATACCGCAGCTCTCCTGCCCCCGGTGCTGTTCAGAATATAATCCCAGCATCACCTGGCCAGCTACATTGGCTCCCGATCGCGAAAAATATCCAGCAACACCGCACATAATGTATCTTCTATTTCCTGCGTCAATAAATAAGTTGAAAACTTAACATGTAAAGCAAAAATATGCAAGGTATTTTGAGAACAGTTGCCACACTAATCGGCTAAAAATTTGCAGGCGAGACTTGCATTAGAAAACAAAAAGGGACTTACCTTAATGCAGGATAAATGGCCACTCCGCCTTTGGAAATTGACTCTTTATTTTTCCCTGTTCTTCCAATCCGTATCCTATAGGAATAGCCCGGTAAGAAAATGCCAGCTGATTTTTTCCTTCACACTGTACTTCTAAACTGCGCCGGTTTACAAAATCTTCTAATTGTGACAGATTTTCCAGCTCGACCCGGTTTTTTTGCAGCAGGTTTCCAAAGAAATGAATACCCTCGGTGGTCAGTTTGCCGATCTGGGTCATAGCACGACCGATGGTCAGGCCGCATTTTATAGGTTTTGATCTGAAATTAAATTGTGCCACCTCCCGGCTGAAAACGGTGATGTCCTTAGAGATCTGATATTCATATCGGGAGAATTCAGATCTCGGAATATCAAAATGGGCAGAAAAGTAATCCAGATATTTCTTTACCGGCGAAGTTTTATGGGAAATAGTAGGAAGTTGATAATTAAATCCATCCTTTCTTACAGGGGTATCCGGCAGGCTGGCGGTCTTTCGCAATTTGGCGATAAAAAATCCTTCGGTCTCGTTTTCAAATGAATATAACCTGCGGCAATTTTCAATTTCCGAATGGAAAATTTTTCCCTCAAATTTTCGCAGTGCCGGCCGGGTTTTTAATTGCGGCAAATCGACCGGAAGAATTTCCACCGGCAGTTTGTCCTTTGCAAAATGGATGACCTCTTCATTTTCTTCCGGAGTAAGGGTGCAGGTGGAATATACCAGAATGCCGCCAGGTTTTAAGGCCTTAATGGCACTAGAAATCAAACTCCTCTGGCTGGCTGCCAGCCGGATACAATGATTATGCGTCCACCAGCTTAGAACTTCCGGGGTTTTGTGCAGTGTCCCCAGTCCTGAACAGGCCGGGTCCAGCAGAATTTTGTCAAAGGTCTCAAAGTACATATTTCCAATACTCTCACCAAAGCTCTTGGTAACAGCAGTTTGAATGATACCCATCCGGAGCAGATTGTTAATTAAGGCCCGCAGTCTTTTGAAGACAATATCATTGGCTAAAATGATCCCCTGGTTTTTCATCATTACTGCCATCTGGGTAGTCTTTGAGCCGGGAGCCGCCGAGAGATCCAGGACGGTCTCCCCGGGCTGGGGATCAAGCACTCGCGGAGGAAGCATGGAGGCAATATCCTGCACATAAAAGTGTCCCAGAAAATGCGACAGGCTTTTCCCGATGGGATAGGGCTGATAGAGCAGCCGGAAAACATCCTCAAAACCGGGAAAATATTCCACCCGGAATTTTTGTTCCTCCAGGAATTCTTTGAGGTGAAGGATCTCACCCTTCAAACTATTAAAGCGGATAGTATGCGGGAGCGGATTGGCAATACAGTTATAAAAATCGTTTTTCTCCTTCCCCAGGAGCTTTTCCATCAAACTGTCCAGTTCGGCCGAGGCTCTATAAGGCATAACAATCCTTCAGTTTGAACTACACTTTTCCATATACTCTTAGAACCGATTGAGACAGGGCTTTGCTTTCCGGTTTTGAAAGCTGGATGAACAGCTGAGCAATTTCTTTGGGAGTGACCCATTGAGTATAATCAGCATCCGGCATCGCTTTACGATTTTCCTCGGTATCGATAATACTTGGCACAAGGCAATTGGCCTGAATATTATAGGATTTTCCTTCGTTTGCCAGAATTCTGGTCAGTGCCATTACTCCGGTTTTACTCACCGCATAAGCTCCCATTTTACCAGGATAATTTTCAATGGTTTGTGATGCTACCGTAAAAATTTTTCCACTGCATTGCGATTTCATCATTCCAAAGGCTTCACGGGTGCAAAGGAAAGTGCTGGTTAAATTGAGGTTCTGCATCATGATCCATTTCTCCAGGGAAGTATCAGCGATCTCCGCTCCCATCCAGAAACCACCCAGAGTATGAACCAGCACATCCAGCCTTTTAAATTTTCTCCGGTACTCCTGAAAGAATGAGTGCACCTCCTTCTCTGAGGTCAGATCGGCCTGGATACCTGTTAATCGCTCCGGATTCCTGACTGCATCTTCCAGAGCTTTCATTTTGGCAGGATCCCGATAATTTGTTACTACCGTTGCTTCCTGCCTGATATATTCGGAAACCACCGTCATTCCTAAGCCACCTGTCCCACCGGTAACAATGACGTGGAAATTTTTCAGCTGCAATGACATTAATAATCCTCCATTAGTATTAAAACTTATTCAATATAAGTAAAAGCAATTATTTTAAACCTGCTACATGCGGACAAACATCTTTCCGGCCAGTTGCTGGGCTAATCCCAATAATTCAAGGGTCAATAAACTGGCCAGCACTGCCGAGGGTGATTCTTTCAAATCCAACACCAAGCGGTCGATATGTTTGGGATCGCTGCTTAGACTTTCCAGAATTTTTTTCTCCAGTGCCTGCAGATTTTCAGGAATTGGTTTCTCTTCAGGTGCAGCAGATACATTCATTTGCCCGATCTCTTCCAGAATATCTTCCACTGTCTGGACAAGCTTGGCTCCCTGTTTTATTATCCGGTTGCAGCCCTGGCTCTTGGGACTATTGATGTTTCCCGGAACAGCAAAAACTTCCCGGTTCTGGTTCAACGCATAAAAAGCAGTGATCAAGGCTCCGCTGCGCTCACCTGCTTCTATAACCACGGTACCCAGAGAAAGCCCGCTGATAATCCGGTTGCGCTTTGGAAAGTTAACCGCATCCGGTCCGGTTCCTAAAAAATATTCAGAGATCACTGCACCATGCCGTGGTATTTTCTGAAATAATTCATGGTTCTCCGGAGGATAACACTGATCCACCCCACAGCCGAGCACGGCTAAAGTTTCTCCCCCATTCTGAATGGCCACCTGATGAGCAATGGAATCAATACCACGGGCCATACCGCTGGCGATGGTAAGCCCATTCCCAACCAACTGACGAACCAGCTCGGTGGTCACCGTTCTGCCATAATTGGAGGGAGTCCGTGTTCCAACAATAGCAATAGATTTTCTATGCTGATCCTTAAATTCCCCACGGTAAAACAGAATGACCGGAGCATCCGGTATCTG
>MESS01000055.1:0-3167 GCA_001771055.1 Caldithrix sp. RBG_13_44_9 | reverse complement strand
TTATCAGTGACACCTGGACCCGGGCGACCTCTGCTTCTCCTCCCTTCTTGATATATTCAGCCAGCTTTAAGTCAATCCCTTCCACCCGGGTCAATTTTTGTACCGGCGCTTTAAGTATCTGCTCCACCCCATCGAATACCTGTAACAATTTACGGATCCTTCCGGGACCAATATTGGGGATGGTCAGCAAATATAAAATATCATACAATGCAGGGGTGTTTAAATCTGCCATGGTTTGTCTTTGATTTGTCTGACTATATTTCTTGCTGGATAATTTTTTCCAGCTGTTGCCATATCTGCCACTTTAATTCCTGCAGGCCGGTGCCGTCCAATGAGGAAATCTGAATAAATGATTCTTTAAAAGATTCCCCGGCCTGCGCTGCATGATCCTCTTCCCATTTATCTTTCTTTGTCAGCACAATTAAATAAGGTTTTTTGATCAGTTCTTCACTATAGGATTGCAATTCAGATTTTAAAATTTTTAAGCTATCCATTACCGGTCCGATTGTTGGATCGATCAGGTAACAAATCATCCGGGTTCTTTCAATGTGGCGTAAAAACTGTGTTCCCAGACCTTTACCCTGATGAGCCCCTTCGATGAGTCCGGGAATATCTGCCATCACAAAACTTTTATATTCATCGATCCTCACGATACCTAAATTGGGCTGCAGGGTAGTGAAAGGATAATCTGCAATTTTTGGACGGGCAGCCGACACTTTTGAAAGCAAAGTGGACTTGCCGGCATTGGGTTGCCCCACCAGGCCTACATCTGCTAATAATTTGAGTTCCAGGATCAATTGTCGCTCTTCACCGGTTTCTCCCACTTCCCATTCTCTCGGAGCCTGATGGGTTGGGGTAACAAAATGGGCATTTCCCCGCCCGCCTCTTCCTCCCCGGGCAGCGATAAATGTATCACCTGGTTTTACCAGATCGGATAAAACTTCACCATTCTCAGCCTCCTTCACCACCGTGCCGGACGGAACCCGGACAATAATGTCCTCTGCATCCCGGCCGCTTTGATTCTTTCCCATACCATGCTGACCATGCTTTGCTACATAGTGTTGCTTATACTTAAAATCAATCAGGGTGTGAAGGTGGGGATCCACTTCCAGGATGATGCTTCCGCCCCGTCCGCCGTCTCCTCCATTAGGACCGCCTTTAGGCACATACTTTTCCCGCCGGAAGCTGCAAGCCCCGCTTCCCCCCTGACCGGCTTTGACATAAATTTTGGCATAATCAATAAACATGATATTCAACTGCCATTCAATTTTTCAGTAAGAAGTAATTTGCTGTAAAAAGTTCGAGACAATATAATCTTAACCAGCTCCAATTGAAATTTATATATCAAAACATTTGCTATTTTAACTCTTGCGCCCCTATTTTAAAAAGAAATTTAACAGGATAAAAATGATGGATCAAAATCAGCAGGATTTTTATCAAAAATTAAGAGCCCAGATAATCAGCTGGATCAGTCAGAAAAGTAACCAGAACCAACGTTGGGCAAAATATATTTTACTGGCACCTGATCTCTTCCACTTGCTTTGTAAATTGATGCTGGAAGTTGAAGTTCCCCCTTCAAAAAAAATTAAATTGGCAGCAGTAATTGCCTATTTCATCTCACCACTGGATTTTTTTCCGGAAGGCTTTTTCGGTCCGGTCGGTTATTTAGATGATATTGCCCTGACGGCTTATGTGCTGAATGACTTGATCAACGAAATCGATCCCGGGATCGTTTCACGGCACTGGGCAGGAGATGGTGACATTTTGAACCTGCTCAAAACTATTCTGCTGAATTCAGATAAGATGCTGGGAAGCGGCCTCTGGAAGAAAATCAGGCAAAAAATTTTGTAGAGGAGAGGGTGATGCAGGCCGAATTTTATTCCTGGGGTGCAGCGCAGGAAGTAACTGGCTCCAAGCACTTTTTGCAATTTAAAGACCAAACCATTATGATCGACTGCGGGGCCTTTCAGGGAAGACGGGAAGAAGCTGAAGCAAAAAATCGGAATTGGCCGTTCGATCCTAAAAAAATCTCAGCAGTAATTCTTACTCATGCCCATTTTGATCACTGCGGACTTATTCCCCTGCTGCCGCTCAAAGAATTTCAGGGAAACATTTTTTCCACTCCTGCCAGCCGCGACCTGGCCAGTTTGATCCTGATGGACTCTGCTCACATTCAGGCTAAAGATATCGAATTCCTTACCAAAAGGGCCCGGAAAAAGGGTGAAGCTTTTTCCAAGGAACCGCTCTATACCGAAACCGAGGTCATCAGAAGTCTGGATCATTTTATGACCGTCTCTTATCATCGTCCGTTCTTCGTTGCCGATGGGATCCAGACTGTTTTTTATGATGCCGGTCATGTCCTGGGTTCTTCCCTGGCAGTTGTTGAGATCAATCATGATGGTCAGAATCTAAAAGTCGGTTTTACCGGTGATCTGGGAAGGAAAAATCTTCCGATATTACGGGATCCGGAAATCATACCCGATGTAGATTACTTGATCATGGAAAGTACCTATGGAGACCGCTTGCATGATCCCATTGAACTGGCAATGACCCAGCTGGCAGAGATCATTAACCGGACGGTGGAGCGGGGAGGCAGGATCATCATTCCGGCATTTGCTCTGGAACGGACTCAGGAATTGGTCTATTATCTCCACCTGCTTACGGACCAACAACGCATTCCGAAAATCCCGCTCTATGTAGACAGCCCCATGGCCACCAATGCCACGGCTATTTTCCGGGTCCATCAGGAATGCTATGACCAGGAAACCAGGGATGCTTTTCTGGTTCATCATAAGAATCCTTTCGGATTTAATGAATTACGATTCACCACCAGCCAGGAAGAGAGTAAGGAGTTGAACAGTCTGAAAGAGCCGGCCCTGATCATTTCATCTTCCGGCATGTGCGAAGCCGGCCGGATTCTCCATCATTTGCTGCATAATATTGAAGATCCCAAAAATACCATCTTAATCGTTGGCTATATGGCCGAGAATACTCTGGGCAGGAAAATTCAGGAACAATCACCGGAAGTAAAAATATTGGGAGATTTTTACAAATTAAGAGCTGAAGTCAAAGTTTTGAATACCTTCAGCGCTCATGCTGATTATAAAGACATTCTGGAATATATTTCCCATCTTAACTTTAAAAAATTGAAGCAGATATTTCTGGTT
>MESS01000054.1:2689-4958 GCA_001771055.1 Caldithrix sp. RBG_13_44_9 | reverse complement strand
CTTTTCTTGGCACTCATTTCAGTAGTAAGAGCTTTGCTAACCTGCTCACATCTTGGTATTCAACCAAACTAAAATAAAGTCCGCTGGGAAAGTCAATAACATTCCAGTTCACCTGCTGCCATCCGGCAGGCAGATTCTCCGATAGCAGAACGGCCACCTCCTTTCCTAATGCATTAAAAATTTTAAGCTGGACGTGGCTGGCGGCTGGCAAATAAAATTCAATGGTGGTGCTGGCATTAAAGGGATTAGGATAATTACCCAGTAATTGTAATCCTTCAGCAGGTATGGCTGCGGGATCTGGTAGCAAAACCGGAGGTTCGCCTCCGCTTTCAGTTTTGAGGATCGTTCCGTTATCTCCTACAATATATCCGGTAAACAAATCAAAGAAAGCCACATCATTCAAGGCTTGTGCAGTACCGCTGTTCAGGGTCTGCCAACTGCCTCCGGCATTACCGGTTTTGAGAATTTGTCCGGCTTCGCCTACAGCAAAACCAACCAGACTGGCATTGCTGATCGGAAAATGGATCTCATACAATGGTGATACGAAGAAAGTGCTAATCCAGTTAACACCGCCATCAGTGGTTTTGGCGATAGCACCCCGTCCATCCCATACACCGCAGGCAGCATATCCGGTTAATTCGTCGGTAAACTGCAGGCTAAATGCCCGGCCTTCATTATTATTCAGATAAAATGGAGTAAAATTCCAATTTATTCCTTCATCAATACTCTTTCCCAATAGCGGTTGAAAAATGGAATTTTCTCCCACCACATATCCAATATTGGGCGAGAGCAGGCAACTGCCCCAGAATCCGCCTCCGAAGAAACCATTTTGGGCGATATTCCAGGAATTTCCGCGATCTGCCGAATAGAGAATAGTCTGAGAAATCCCGCCGCAGATGCCAATGCTATCCCAGAAGGCCACCGTAAGCAAATCGTCACTCACCCCGCTGGATATGACCGACCAGTTCACCCCGCTATCGCTGGTGGCGAGAATATTGCCTCCCTCACCCACCACCAATCCGGTGAAGGGATCGAAGAAGGTTATGTCCTGCAGATTCACCAGTGGGGAGTCGGGAGAAATATCTTGCCAGGTCAATCCCGAATCACTAGACCAAAGCACTATCCCGGCATCTCCGGCCACAAAAATGGTATGGCTGTCCAGCAACTGCACTGCATTCAAATTAACGGAAGTACCCGGATCAAGAATTGTCCAGCCAGTTTGAGCGTTAAGAGAACCGGTAAGGATAATTAAAAGTAGCCCGACTAGAGCGAGAAAAATATTCCAGAGTTTCATTGGTCTCCCCCTTGTTCATATTTACTTACCTGTATCAGTCAATAAAAATATTAGGTAGGATTAATATCCCAAATACTTTTAGATTTCAATTACTTTTAAAGTCAGAGCGATTGATAACCTAAACGAAACTTCAACACTTAATTACACATAAGGCTCTTTTTTATTTTATTCCATTGGCGGCATATTAAACTTTTTCCACTCTTCGCGGGCTGGCCCATAAATACCTGTGACTTCCAATCCTGCCTGGCGCATTAGAACCGTCATCTGGGCGCGGTGATGGGTTTGATGAAGTATAAGTGATAACAATACTTTGCCTTTTTTCCAATTCTCGTCGTACATGTTCACTTCATCCCGCAGATCGGAATTTTTCCATTGTTTTTTTACCTGTAGAGAAACTGCCTCAGCAGATTTCCGGTAAGCTTCTACAATCTCTTTGACGGTTTTTGGAATCGGGGCATCCTCCGTTGGACCTTCAACCGCCAGTCCGGTGCGATTGAGCATCTCAGGCAGGGTTAATGCCAGATGCCAGGCCAAGCGGCCCAGCGAGCGGCCTGCTTTGGTCACTTTTTGCTGCAGCGACTTATCACTGAGTTTACCGAGCAGTTTCAAGGTCCCATCGCTTTCAAACTTCCAGTCTTCTAGAAAATCATTCACTGAACGATACATCTGGTTCTCCTGTTTTATCATTTATCGGAAAAAGATTTTGAGTCCCTCAGTGCAATTCCGGCACATCTCATTTCCATTTCTGTTACTTACCACTCCCCGTCGGAAATTGTGATAGGTTTTGTCACTCCAGATAGTCGCAAAAGTAATCTGCTTGAGATCACCCAGGGGGAAATCAGCATTTTTATCGAAACAGCAGGGAAGAACTTTCTGATCCCAGGTGATCACCGAACCGTACCAGATTTTTTTGCAGTATCCCGAATAAGAACCTTTTAGCCGGTATTCACCATTGTTCTTGAAGTACCGTTGATA
>MESS01000054.1:0-2672 GCA_001771055.1 Caldithrix sp. RBG_13_44_9 | reverse complement strand
GTATTTCATCTGCTTTTTCAAAATCATGGATCTGGGGAGATTTAAAGATCACCCGGTCGACTTCCAATTCCTTACCTAATCGTTTGATGGCAGACATTTCATGTTCATTGTGCCGCATCACCAGAAATTGCAAATCAATCCGGGGAAATTTCTTATTCATTTTTTTCCGCAGCTCCACCAGCTGCCGGATACCTTTAATAACCCGGTTGAAATATCCAGCCTGCCGGTAAACACGATAGGTTTCCTCGGTGGCTCCATCCAGCGACAGGATCAATCGTCCCAACTGGCTGGCAGCCAGCTGTTCAACAAAATCCGGATTGGCCAGCCTGTTTCCGTTAGAACTGATCACTGTGAATATCTTTTTCTGGTAGGCATAATTGACCATATCGATAATGGCCGGATTGATAAATGATTCACCCTGGAAATAGAGCAGCAACCACCAGGTATAATCTGAGATCTGATCAATGACCTGGCGATAATCATCCAAAGCCATATTGCTTTGCGGCCGGGTGAGAGTTTTTAATCCTACCGGACATTGCGGACAGCGCAGATTACAAAGGGCTGAGGGTTCAACAATAAAGGTATAGGGCTTGCCCCAGACCAGATATTTCCGGGTGAGGCGGGACAGGAAATAGGAGCTGAGGATTTTGGTTGCATTAACGAACTTCTTCCAGCTCCACAGCGGTCGAAAATATTTTATATATGATTGCACCTGAGTACCATGATTAACTTGATTAATTTGAATAACTATGATAACAAATCTTACTAATTCGCGCCGGTAATTTTTCGTATCGTTAAAAAATAGACTTATTAGAGCTCCGGCGGATTTAACATAATAAATATAACTCATTCCTCAAAATAAAAACTGGGATGGTCTGAAAAGTACTCTCCTGCTGATAAATTCTGGAAGTTTTTTCAAAGCCAGATTATTTAATCCACAGGACAGGTATTTTCTGATCCATTTGTTCGAATGCCACCTTAAAAATAATAAAGTATTGACAATTTTAAATATTTGAGTTATAATATTTCGTTATATGACGAAATATCGATGGGTGAAATCATGCGTGAATTGGTGAATATTTTTAAGGCATTATCAGACAGCAACCGCCTCCGCATTTTAAAGATGCTGGAAAACCGACCACTGTGCGTCTGTGAAATTACTGCCGTCCTCAAACTGGCCCCCTCCACTATCTCCAAACACCTTTCCATTTTACGCCAGGCCAATCTGATCCTGGATGAAAAGGACGGTAAATGGGTCAATTATCGGATTAATAAGGATAAGTACCAAACCTACACCCCGGAGATATTAAGACTCCTTCAGAACTGGCTCCCCTCCGATGACACCATTACCAGGGACAAGCGGCTGGTAGAGAAAGTGGACCGTCATCAGCTTTGCAGCAGATGAGTCATACCAGAAAATAAAAAATAGCTATTCAAGAAGAAGGAAATTTTGATGAACTGGAAAGAAGAATATAAACCACTGCTGTGGATAATCGGATTCTTTGTGGCAGCTTATCTCATGCCGCTGCAGCAGCCGGACTTTCAAATGGCAATACTGTCTGCTCTGGAACTCCTGAAGTGGTATGCCCGCGAACACGTTCTGCTTTGTCTGATCCCGGCTTTCTTCATCGCCGGAGTTATTTCGGTTTTCATCAACCAGGCAGCGGTCATTAAATACTTCGGTGCACAAGCTAAAAAATGGGTATCCTACGCCATTGCCTCAGTTTCTGGCAGCATTTTAGCAGTTTGTTCCTGCACAATTTTACCGCTCTTCTCCGGTATTTATAAACGGGGAGCGGGATTGGGGCCGGCCATCGCCTTCTTATATTCCGGCCCGGCCATCAACATCCTGGCCATTATCCTCACTGCCCGGATCTTAGGACTGGAATTGGGAATCGCCCGGGTGATCGGAGCGGTCAGTTTCAGTGTGATCATCGGCCTCTGCATGCACTTGATCTACCACAAGGAAGAACAGGAAAAGGCCACTGCCCAGTTAGCACTGCCACCGCAAAGCGAGGGACATCCTCTCTGGCAAACCTCTTTTCACTTTCTGGTGCTGGTAGCCATCCTGATTTTTGCCACCTGGGGGAATCCCCAACAAAAAAGCGGATTCTGGAATCTGGTCTTTACTTATAAATGGTGGCTGGTGGCATTTTTCAGTTTACTGCTGGCCTGGTCATTGATCGCCATTTTAAGAATTAAACTGCTCAGAGTGGTTTTATCTGCTATTCCGATTATTATCCTGGTTTTAATATTTCCAGATAATCCGGTAATTGTTTTTACCGGTGGTGTCATTATGCTCAGCATCCTGCTTTCGGTAACGGCCGGTGAACCACAGGAGTGGATGTCTGCTTCCTGGGGATTTGCCAAACAGATCCTGCCGTTGTTAGCCGCCGGAGTGCTGGCAGCGGGATTTTTTTTGGGCTCACCGGAGGGTGGCAGTGGTATTATTCCCAATCGCTGGATTTCCGCCCTGGTGGGAGGCAATTCACCGTGGGCAAATTTTTTCGCTTCAGTGGTAGGAGCATTCATGTATTTTGCTACTCTCACCGAAGTGCCCATCCTGCAGGGATTGATCGCCAGTGGGATGGGAAAAGGTCCGGCGCTGGCATTGCTGCTGGCAGGACCGGCTTTATCATTACCAAGTATGCTCGTAATAAGAAATGTTATCG
>MESS01000053.1:359-5247 GCA_001771055.1 Caldithrix sp. RBG_13_44_9 | reverse complement strand
CTGCATTATGTTCTGACCATCGCGCATGACAAGAATCTGTTCATTCAGCAACCCGGACCGGGGGCCAACTTGGGGATGTTTGAGATAAAAGATTACACCATTCATGATCCGGTGGAGCAGCAAGGCATGATTGTGCAGCAATTTGATTATGAGATCTCAGTTTTTGACACTGGCCGATTCGTCATCCCGTCCTTTCCAGTGGCTTTCGCTGAATCGGATACTTCCCGCGATTACCAGATCATTCAATCAGAACCACTCGAGATATTTGTGAAAAGTGTTCTCACTGCCGAAGATCGAGAAATCAAAGACATTAAACCTCCCCAGAGTATTCCCATCAATTATCGGAAATGGCTGCAATTTTCACTTATGGTAGTGCTGGTACTGGCAATCATTGTATTCCTGATTTACTGGTTCAGATTGCGGAAAAGGGGCATCAGTTTCTTCCGGAAGGAAACCATTCGTCCGGCACATGAAGTGGCTCTGGAAGAGCTGTTTGCCTTGAGGGATCGATGGCGGGAAATGTTAAACCGGGGTGAGCACAAATTATTATTTACTGAATTGTCTGAAATTTTACGGAAGTATTTTGAGAACCGTTACTTTATCAAAGCACTGGAAGAAACCACCTCTGAAATATCAGACTCGCTGGATGAAGTAAATATAGAGAATGAACAGAAAAATTCAGCTTTAGCCATTCTGGAATTTTCTGATCTGGTAAAATTTGCCAAATACCTTCCTAATGAAATTGAAGTGGAAAATCAGTTGAAGGAGCTGGAGAATTTCATCTTTCAGACCAAACTGGTATTTGAGGCGGTTGAAGAAAAAGAAGAAGCGAATCAAATTACAGATGCAGTTCAGACCGCACTGGTATCAGAATCGCCGAAGTAGTCTCATATTTATAACAAGAATAATTTGATAATAAAAAATCTAAAATCTAAAATTTAAAATCAAATATAACCTATGGAGGTACAACTGTGATTGAGGTCAGAGGATTAACCCGGTATTATGGAGAGAAGCGGGCCATCCATAATGTCTCATTTGAAGTAAGAAAGGGTGAGGTATTAGGTTTATTGGGGCCCAATGCGGCCGGCAAGACCACTGCTATGAAAATATTGACCTGCTACATGCCGCCCACTTCTGGAAATGCTAAAGTCTCGGGATATGATGTCTGGGATCAGCCGATGGAGATTAAAAAGATAACCGGTTATCTCCCGGAAAATCCGCCATTATATAATGATTTGAATGTGCTGGAGTATCTGGATTTTGTTGCAAAAATCAAAGGTATTCCGGCAGACCAGCGAAAGCCGGCCATTGCCTCGGCCGTGGAAAAGGCGGCACTGGGCGACGTTCAGAAGCAGGTGATTGGCAGTCTGTCCAAGGGATTCAAACAGCGGGTGGGTTTAGGTCAGGCCCTGTTGAATGATCCGCATATTTTGGTTCTAGATGAACCAACGGTTGGATTGGATCCGCGACAGATAATTGAAATCCGGGAACTGATCAAGAGATTGGGCGGAGATCATACCATTATTTTATCCACTCATATTCTGCCGGAAGTTGAAATGACCTGCGGCAGGGTGGTTATCATTAATGAAGGAGAAGTGGTGGCGGAGGATACTCCGGAGAATTTAACCAAACGGTTAAAAGGTTCGGAGCGGACGATAGTGGAGGTGGTTGGAGATGAGAAAGCCGCTCTTTCTACCATCAAAGCATTCAGTGAAGTTATAAAAGTTAATCAGGAAAAAATTGCTAAAAATAACCACCTGCGTTTGACCATCGAAACCAGTTCTGATATCCGCAATGATCTGGCCCATGCGCTGGTCAAAAAAGGTTTGGGATTGTATGAATTGCGTACTGAAGCCTACTCGCTGGAAGAAATCTTCCTGCACTTAACTACTAAAGAGGAGGTGGCCTAATCATGAAAAAGACCTTGGCTGTTTTTCAAAAAGAGATCAAACACTTTTTCTACTCTCCGATAGCCTACATCGTTATTGCGGCCTTTACCCTGATTGCCGGGATTTTCTTCTATTTATACCTGAGCAGCTTTGTGGAAGCGGCCATGATGGATATGTACCGCAGCCAGCAGTTCCGGCAAGCACCGCAGCGGTTTAATATTAACCTGCAGCTTATCCGGCCGTTCTTCTGGAATTTGGCATTGATCTCACTGTTCGTCTTACCACTTGTGACCATGCGTCTGTATTCCGAAGAGAAAAAATCGGGAACTGTGGAATTGCTTTACACCAGCCCGCTCTCGGTGGCCAATATCGTATTGGGTAAATTTTTTGCCGGAATTGTATTCTACCTGGTGATGCTTATTCCCTCTTTCCTTTTCATGGGATTGTTATTCATCTATGGAGATCCGGAAATCGGTCCGGTTCTCTCCGGTTATTTAGGATTGATATTATTGGGAAGCGCTTTTATATCGGGTGGATTATTCATTTCCTCCCTCACTGAGAACCAGATCATTGCGGCCATCGGCGGTTTTGGTCTGTCATTGCTCTTGTGGGTTATCGGTTGGGCCTCCAATTATTCAGGTCCCGGTCTGGCCAGTGTCTTGAATTATCTGTCCATTATTAATCATTTTGAGGATTTTGCCCAGGGGGTAATCGATTCCAAACATTTAATCTATTATTTGCTGTTCTCTACCTTCGGGGTTTATCTGACGTTCAAATCGGTAGAATCTATCAAATGGCGTTCTTAACTAAATTCCTGAAGAAAATGAGCTGATTTATTAGTGTGGAGGATGATATACCAATGAAACGATACATCAATATTGCCTTAATAGTAGGAATTTTATTATTCCTTTATAGTTTTGTCAATTTTTCTTTAAACCAGTTATGGGATTGGATTTCGACCATGTCCCTGGTATTGGGTATTCTGATCAGCGGAATTGCCATCTACTATCGAATACAGCTGCGGCAGAAGAAACTCAATATGCGTTTTATCAAGTATGGGGCTAATGCTATTCTTTCTGCCCTGATTGTTCTGGGAATTATCGTGCTGCTGGCTTTTATTTCTAACCGACATTATACCCGGAAAGATTTAACTGTTGCCGGATTGTTCTCTCTGGCGGAGCAGACCAAATCCATTTTGAATGATCTGAACAAGGAAGTACAGATTTTCGCATTTTACAAGAAGTCGGATGAACTGATGGCCAAGGATCTGCTGGATGAGTATGTCTACCGCTCAAAATTTGTTAAATATGAATTTGTTGATCCCAACGAAAAACCGCAGATTGCCCGCCGTTATAATGTTACCAATTATAATACTCTGGTAGTTGAGAGCGGCATCAAGCGGGAGACTGTTAGCGAATTTAATGAAAGCAACATGACCAATGCCATCATCAAAGTGACCCGCGAGTTGGATAAGGTGATCTATTTTATTCAGGGGCATGGTGAACGGAATATCGAGGGAGATCAGCCGCAAGATTACAAACAAGCGGTGGAAGGGATTAAATCAGAAAATTATTTAGTGAAACCGATTAATTTAGGACAAGAGAGAAAAATCCCGGCTGATTGTGCAGTGTTAGTAACAGCCAGTCCGCAGGTAGACTTTTTTCCCTTCGAGCTGGATTCTATTCAAAAATATATCGAGAACAGCGGCAAATTTCTGGCAATGATCGATCCGCAGACCAATACCAATCTGATTTCCTTCCTCAGCCAGTATAAGATTAAGATGGTAGATAATATTGTGGTAGATGCCAGCGGAGTAGGCCAGCTATTTGGGATGGGTCCAGAGATACCGCTGGTCAGTAATTATGAGGATCATGAAATCTTTAAAGATTTCAGCATTATGACTTTTTATCCGCGATCCCGTTCAGTTGAAGAGACCACCGAAGGACTCGATGGATTTACTACCAGGGTTCTGATAAAAACCACTGCCAACAGCTGGGGAGAATCGGATTATTCCCAGCGGCAGGTGGAATTCAATGCTGATAAAGATCTGCAAGGTCCGGTTCCACTGGCAGTGGTATCAAGTAAATTAATCAGTGGCAGTAAGAAGGCCCAGGTGCTGGTGATCGGTGATTCCGATTTTGCCATGAATGCTTATATCCGCAATTCCGGCAATTATGATTTGTTTTTAAACATCGTTAACTGGCTGGCTGAAGAAGAGGATATGATCACCATCCGGCCTAAAGAAATTGATGACCGCCGGGTCAATCTGACTCAGAAGGACAGCAAAATCGTATTTTATCTCAGTGTCATTGCTCTGCCGCTGGTGGTAGTGATTGCTGGAGTAGTGGTCTATTTAAAACGCAGATAAATTCTTATTCGCTGAAGCTCTTATCAAGTATCACTTTGGAATATCATGGAAGCGAGTAGAAAATTGAAGTGAAGTATAAGAGGTGAATTTCCGGGAGATAGAAAATGAAACTTAGAAATACTCTGATTCTGTTTATTCTTTTGGTAGCCTTAGGAACCTATGTCTACTTTGTCGAAATAAAGAAACATCAAAAGACTGAAGAGACCAGGAAAGCATCCAAAAAAGTTTTCTCACTTCTGCAGGACAGTCTGCAGACTATAATGTTCCAGAATGACAATGGGTCATTCACCGTGAAGAAAATTCAGGGCCAATGGAAGATTACCGATCCGTTGTATACCGAAGCGGATGAATCCACCCTGAATTCGATGTTTTCCAGTTTATTAGGTGCCGAGAAGGATAATGAATTCAGTATCAATCCCGCGGAACTTCCCGACTATGGCCTGGATGACCGGGCAGTCTCTGTGAATCTGGAATCCGGACAGGGAGAAAAAGAATCGATCCGGATGGGAGATAATACCCCAGTGGGATCATTTGTGTTTTCCAACAAAGGTGATTCACTGGTTTTTACCATCAATCAGAGTGTGAAAAATAATTTTACTAAAAAGTTATATGATATCCGGGATAAAAAGAT
>MESS01000053.1:0-334 GCA_001771055.1 Caldithrix sp. RBG_13_44_9 | reverse complement strand
CAGCAGATCACATTACAAAATTCTTATGGCAAATTTGAATTTGAGAAGGCCAATGCCACCGATTGGAGCCTGCGGAATATTAACCGGCTGGCAGATAATACCAAAATCAGCGGGATTCTGAGCAAGCTGGAAAATAACCGGATAAAGGAGTTTGTGGACGAAGAGGGAAGTCAACTTAAAAAATATGGCCTGGATAAACCGGCTTTCCAGCTCGATCTTCTCCTGGGGCAGGAGCAGGGACAAAAGCAGTTATTCATTAGCCGGGCAATTGACAAAAAGTATTATGCCCGTGATGAATCACGCCGTCCGATTTTTGAGGTTGATTCCTTTCTGG
>MESS01000052.1:28562-28704 GCA_001771055.1 Caldithrix sp. RBG_13_44_9 | reverse complement strand
TTCCACCAGCGTTCCGGTCATATCATACTTATGCAGAAGGTTAGAAGCCCAGCGGGTAGTGTAATAATAGGTGCCGTCGAATTCTGCACCGGCATTTCCCAGGTCTCCGGAGGCAATCTGCAGATCAAAACCGAGTTGCAGA
>MESS01000052.1:26771-28546 GCA_001771055.1 Caldithrix sp. RBG_13_44_9 | reverse complement strand
TCTGCTGGAAAGCAGAGGATTTCGAGATCGGGCTAACTTCAACAAACTCCGATTGTTCAAATGGACCATGAACCGGTATATTTATTTTTCTTTCTGTGGCTGAAACACCGGAAGCTCTGGCGGTCCATACCAATGGACTGCCGCCGGCATTACCGATATTGATATAAATTTCGGTAGAATCATCAATTGCCACGAACACCGGATTCTGGAAAAAAGTATTGATCACTGCAACGGGCGCTTCAACACCTTCACCGCTTACCTCCACCGTATCGCTGGGCAGATCAGGATCGTTGGTTGTGAAAATAATGAATCCACTGTAGTTACCAGGAATGATCGGGGTAAAAGTGACTGTCACTGGGTGAGAAGCGAACGGTGCGAGTGATAGATTGGTGGTATCGATGGTAAATACCGGATTCGAACTGGTAATATTGGAGATGATCAATTGATCCGTTCCAACGTTTTCTACGGTGAGCTCCAATTGCGGAGTGAGTCCCACGAAGATTGGATCGAACAGCAAAGGATCCGGGGTAACCGCGACCCTGGGTACTCCTGTGACATGGAGGGATACCTTGGGAATCTTAACTTCTGGGTTCAACGGATCATTGTTGTTAACGACCACAGTGGCCAGGTAGTCACCGCCCAGTAGTCCGGTGGTATTGACTATTGCCCAGATATTGATGCTTCCGCCAGAAGGTACTATGCCACTGGTGGGATTCTCACTCAACCAGGCACTTTCCCTGGCATACCTGATAGCAAGATTATCATGCAGGTAAGTTGGATCATCGAAGACCACTTCTAATCCGTCAGTCCCGTCATGATTTTCAATTCCCACCGTGCAGCCAGCAATGTCAATACCATTTTGGAAGGTGAGATATTGATATGCTATCGATCCATTCACATATAGAATGACTTCAGCTGTAACTGTTCCTGATCCTCCATATTCTGGATAATCAACAAATTGGACGATGAGTTGATTACCACTGGTCTGATAATATATAAATCCACCGGTTGAAGGATTCAGATCATCCCACATCCATGGTAAAATGGTATTGGGATCATCAACTGTTGGTATCTGGACATTTCCCAGGGAGTAATAGCCATTGGTATTGGGACCAAAACCGAGGAATCCATTGGAACTGATATAGAATTCAGTATAGTCGATACCATAATAGGAGAAAGTAAATCCAATCGGGAAGGGTCCCTGGAAATCATCATCACCTAATCCGGTTACTGCCGTCCCGGCGCCGGATATGTCGATCCAGTTAAATACTGGTCCACCTGGTTCATCGCTGTCAATCCATTTATATCCAAACAGATCGGGACCACCAGCACCTTCGGTTTGCGGGGTGCCTACCCGCCAGTCGAATGCACCCTTGGGGATTTGCACATTAAATTCCGGACGAAGGTAGGATCGATCCACTACTCTGGTTTGTTCGGTAACTGACAGATCCTCGTCAGTCAATTCAAAGGTTAGAGGACCGGCACCCAGGTTACTGATAGTGAATTGGGCACTGTCCAGTTCACCGCTCAGGAGATCGAAATGGAAGGAATCGGGCGATACAGAGATCAGTGGAGCCTCATTTGCCTGTAAGGTTACCGAGATTGTCAACAGTGGATTGTTCGGATCATTGCTGGTTACATCCAGAGTAGTGTTGTAGGTTCCAGCTGTTAATCCGCCAGCATCCAAAGCTAAAGTTATCACCGAAGATTGATTTGCCGGTAATGATCCTGAATTGGGTGCTACTTCCAGCCAGCTGACAGTCGGATTTTCAGCT
>MESS01000052.1:25313-26743 GCA_001771055.1 Caldithrix sp. RBG_13_44_9 | reverse complement strand
TCCCGCCTGAATTGGTAACAACCAAACTATTGTTCAAAGTTGCACCGATCAGAAGCGTATCGGAATAGGCGGTGTTACTCAGAGAGATTGCCGGAGGAGTTGGCTGTAATCGGAATAATCCGACATAAGCTGCCATCAGATCGTCCTGAGTATTAGCCTCGATATACATACCGCCAGGTGTCAATTTTAATAATTGCTCAACACTCCTACGCTCTTTTTTAAGCTCGGGATAGTAGGCCGCTCTTTTGACAAAAGCCGGTTGATTCTCGTGAGTCACCCTGGCTTTCATCATGATTTCAGTATTTTTATCAGTTGGTTGAATATTCTGAGCTGTTCTTGGTGACATATTCAGCGCTTCAGCTGAACTTACGAAGCCACCAAATGAGGGGACTACTCCGATGGTGCGTCCAAGACCATATCCGGCATTAAATACCCCGCAGATATTGGTATTGGCATTATTCTGCCACACCGGGGTGGAAGTGGCTGGTAACAATTGATCCATCCAGTTATTTTCACCATTATAAGCAAATTGAAAGGCGGACAGATCATTCAAACCGGTCACCCCAAACACATCTCCGGATCCGTCGTTGCCTGAATTAAGGCCAAACCAGGGCAGAATGTTATAACCACCTACCAGAGGATCATAGTTATAACAGTCGCCCCCTTCCAGGTAAACCCGACCGCCATTTTGCAAATAAGTGTCAAGGGCTGCACCTTCAGGGTCGGTGGATAAAATCACATGATTATTAGAAAAAATGCCCAGCACCACGAAGATTCCTTCGAAGATACTCAGATCATTTCCAAATTCAAACAGATTGTTAGTCAAATAGGCACTTTCGCCATTTGCTACCAGGGAGTTGAAAATACTATCACCGCTGGCTGCACTGGCACTGCCCACTAGGACACTAGGTCCAACCCACACCAAAAAGTTAGGACTGGTGCCAACAAAGGTGCCGGCAGTATTAGAAGGAACGCTGAGATGGGTGGTAGTTTCGTTGTCTTTAGCCACAACCGTGTAATTATAGAAGAAACCCGGAGGTGGTACATCGGTATAGGTTTCGACACCGGCATCAACCGCGGCAATTTTTATTCCGTCACGATGCACATAGATTGAATCGAGATCATCCAGGGGAGTGCCGTCATCCTGGGTGGTTGGATCATCCCAGGTTAACACTGCATCGGTGGTGCTGCCAACAACTGCCAAATTCGTTGGGGGTGAAGGGACCGGGGAACCACCTGCATGCCAGGAGACGACCACCGGCACACTGCTACTGTCATTGGCATTTAATTCGGTTTCAAAAATATATTCATAAAGTAAGCCATCGGTTAGACCCGTATCGGTATAATTACCAGTTCCACCCGGAACGGAGGTCAGGAACGAACCATTTCGCTGAATTTCAATGGTGAAGTCTGTTGGTGTAATTGCAGTT
>MESS01000052.1:24280-25267 GCA_001771055.1 Caldithrix sp. RBG_13_44_9 | reverse complement strand
TTGGCGTGGTATAATCGCTGTATGCAGCCACACTGGTTGGAGGATTGGGGTCGTCGGGATCGGCCGCGAGTGTTAACTCATATACGAAGAACATATCCGGTGTTCCTTGCGCTATTCCACCAATAGACACTTTTCCCGGGACAATACCGGTTGCGGTAAATAAACCGCCAGCGATCGGAAAGGATGCGGGGAAGTCTAGACCGACATTGTGACTCACTCCGGTCAATGTTCCAGAGGTAAGACTAATCTGATTGATAATGGCCGCATCTCCTAAGGGGCCCTGGTCAAATACCCATAAATATGGGCCGCCGTCGCTCCAGTTGTCATAGGCAGAGCCATACATACTAGCCAATAGATGGGTAGTGGCTGGGATAGTAGCCAGAGTAACTCCGGTTCTGCTAACCAAAACCAGATCAGTGTTCCAATTCCCAACCCAGAAACCGTCATTGGCTACATCATATGCGATATTCCGTACCGGAACCGGCGAGGGAATGGTGCCGATCAAAGTTTTGGTAACAAAATCCATCACATAGATAGTATTGGCTGCAGCACCACCGTACATATAAGTGCCATCAAAGGCCAGGTCGCGTAATCCCAAAACACCGGGGATGGAAAATTCTTCTACCAGGGTTCCAGTCATATCATATTTATGGAGCAGGTTAGAAGCCCAGCGGGTGGAATAGTAATAGGTGCCATCGTATTCTGCACCGGCATTTCCGAGCGCACCCGAGGCAATTTCAAGATTAAAACTGAATTGCAGATCCCAGATCGCTTCAATTGAATGGATTGGTGCCTGTGAAGAATAGGGCGATCTTTCTGCATAGACCAGTTGCTCCAATCCCTTTAACTTTTCAGCAGCTGAAGACGATGACAAAGAGGCGATCAAAAAGATCAACACAAATAAAACAGTAAACCTTCTCATACTTCCTCCTGAAAATTGGGTTGATTTAATAAATGAGTAAATTAATGATCAAACCCGCAGTGATT
>MESS01000052.1:23455-24141 GCA_001771055.1 Caldithrix sp. RBG_13_44_9 | reverse complement strand
ATCTTTAATCAAAGCTTATATATGGGTTATAAATTAAGTATTCTACCGTAAAAGTCAAGTAAAATTTATTAAATGAAAAATTATTCAGGTTGTGACTACACATCCATAATCATATATAAATAGTTTGGCTATCTTCGAGAGATTGATTGTCCAGAAAGATTTTAATGGGGATGAATTATTAGTTTAGGAATTGTATCTGAATGATACTGGTGTCGAGGGTACGAAAAGTTATTTACTGATTTGCCAGAGTAGTATCCTTTCTTTACTGAATGACAACCTCCTTTAATCCTGCAGGGAATAGGTTATAAAAAAAGCCCTGATCACAGGACCAGGGCTTTTTGTAATACCTGAATAGCAGTTTACTTCAACAGCATCAGTTTCATGGTGCGGGTGAAATTACCTGCTTCAAAACGATAAATATACACACCACTCGCGACGCCTCTGCCTTCATCATTCCGACCATCCCAGATCACTGAATGATAT
The DNA here is from genome assembly GCA_001771055.1 of Caldithrix sp. RBG_13_44_9. Taxonomy (GTDB): domain Bacteria; phylum Calditrichota; class Calditrichia; order RBG-13-44-9; family RBG-13-44-9; genus RQOF01. Next base: position 23,658 of record MESS01000052.1, on the reverse strand, counting down.
CCGGCTTCGATCTGTCCGTTGACCAGGGTACGTACTTTCTGGCCAAGAACGTTGTAGATCAGCAGCCTGACATCACTGGTCTGCGGCAGCTGATATTTGATCGAGGTTGTCGGGTTAAACGGATTGGGATAGTTCTGAGAAATAGCGAAAGTGACAGGAACAGCCTTCTGCTCATTGATACCAACCACCATGGTGCGGATCAC
>MESS01000052.1:23209-23445 GCA_001771055.1 Caldithrix sp. RBG_13_44_9 | reverse complement strand
GTTACCGGAAGGGCAGGATCGTTGGTATAAATGATAACATAAGCAGTGTCTCCGGGGGTGGCATTCCCGTAAATCTTAACCGGGATGTCAAACTGGTCAGATGGAGAAATTGCTCCGCCGTTAGCCAACAGTTTGATCCAATCCGGTGCGGTTTCGGCCAGTTCGTATACGAAGAATATATCCGGAGTACCCTGGATCACTCCGCCGATGGAAGCCTTACCACCAACAATTCCTTC
>MESS01000052.1:22770-22992 GCA_001771055.1 Caldithrix sp. RBG_13_44_9 | reverse complement strand
TACATATAGGTACCATCAAAGGCCAGATCGCGTAATCCGGAAACACCGGGAATGGAGAATTCTTCCACCAGCGCTCCGGTCATATCATATTTATGCAGCAGGTTGGAAGCCCAGCGGGTGGAATAAAAATAAGTACCATCGAATTCTGCACCCGCATTTCCCAGGGCGCCGGAAGCAACCTCCAGGTCAAAACTCAATTGCAGATCCCAGACAGCTTCAATT
>MESS01000052.1:22129-22688 GCA_001771055.1 Caldithrix sp. RBG_13_44_9 | reverse complement strand
TCACTCTTTTCTCAGTGGCCGGTACACTGGAGAGTTGAGCAGTCCAGATCAGCGGACTGCCGCCGGCATTACCGACGTTGATGAAAATATCGGTAGAATCACCCGTGGCCACATACACCGGATTCTGGAAGGTTGGATTAACCACTGCTAATGGCGCTTCCACTGCCATACCCATCACTTCCACAGTATCGACTGGTGTGACCCGATCATTGCTTTCAACCAATAAATATCCTTCATGCAAACCTGCCAGAATAGGACTGAAGGTAACCAGGACCTCAACGCTGTCTAATGGTGGGGCAACGTTAAATTGGTTCTGACTCAAAGTAAATACCACATTGGTGCTGATAATATTACTCACTCGTAAAGTATCCGAACCGGTATTTTTTACCCATAGGCTTTTTACGTCAGTTGCTCCTGTGAAAGTATCGTCCATTACCAACGGTTCGGGAGTATGACCGACTACTGCCTGTCCGACCACCAGCATATGAACACCTATGCCCACCTGCGGATTCTGCGGGTCATTGCTATTGACCAGAATTCTGGCATGGTAATCCCCGCC
>MESS01000052.1:21585-22082 GCA_001771055.1 Caldithrix sp. RBG_13_44_9 | reverse complement strand
CGGATTGGATCTGGCCGGAGGTAACATCAAAACTTAACCAGTTTGATCCCGCTCCAGTGACAATAGTTTGATAATACGCCACTGGACTTCCAAATGCTGCAGTAGTATTTTGAGTAGGTGTGGGGGGTACAGCATAGGCAGGTGCCCAATCATACCCAGCTCCTGCTATCAATGATCCAAATGAAGCCGGAATGGGATATGGGGAGATAGCTTGCTGGTTATAATAGTTGGCTGCTGCTTCCCATTGGGCAAAGATACAATAAAATCTTCCCGCAACCATTGGTACACTCACCGGGCCAGAGCTGTACCAGCCTTCGCCAGTTCCGGAAGGACTCACATCAGCTGCACTGATAAGAGTGTAGTCACCTTCCTGAACAAGACCTTCGTAAACCACAAAATACATGGTAGTAGCAGCGGTAACATTTAAATACATCCGATGTTCGGTAAGGGTAGTGCTTTGGGTACATGCAAAGATATTGCCTCTTCCCCGAGCACCG
>MESS01000052.1:21406-21548 GCA_001771055.1 Caldithrix sp. RBG_13_44_9 | reverse complement strand
CTTCTCCCTCGATGTTTTTAATTGGCTGTAAACCCGAAGTCATATTTTGGGAGGAAACAGTATTTTTATCAACCTGTTTAGTTTTTAAGGGGCTAAAGGTTCTCTGTAATTTCGATAATTCGGATAAAGGAATTGATCTGCC
>MESS01000052.1:20726-21382 GCA_001771055.1 Caldithrix sp. RBG_13_44_9 | reverse complement strand
AATCTGAGAACCTCCGATTACATTTACAGATGCTGCACCCTCACCAGCACCCTCGGTCGAAATGGTAAAATCCAGATTACCCAGACCAGTATTGGTAATTGTGATAATCCCGGTGGTGCTTGAATCGGGAGTCAAAGTTACATCGAAAGTATCCGGAACCACGCCAATCAGTGGTGCCTCCAGGACCTGTAGCTCAACAGTGACAACCAGCATTGGATTTTGCGGATCGTTACTGGTTATCTCCAGAGTGGTATTGTAAAAACCAGCTGTTAAACCAACCGCACTGAAGGTAACAGCGATATCCGCAGAGAGGGTAGTAGGAACACTGCCGGTAGCAGGTACTTCGTTTAACCAATCGACTACTGGATTCTCTTCGATGTCAAATGTCAGTGGTCCAGCCAAAGCTCCGCCGATGTTGGAAATGGACAATGTTTTATCTTCAGCCGCACCGATCACCAGAGTATCGGCCAGAGCAGTGGCGCTCAGAGCAATCTGGGGATTGGAAGTCGTACGGAATAGTCCCAGGTAGGCTGCCATCAGATCGGTTTTGTTATTCGCTTCAATTCCCACGCCTCCGGCGCTGAATTTATAATTGGCTTCACGATCTTTTTTCAGTTCAGGTCGGTAGGCATATTTTTTAATGAGCGGAACAGAAT
>MESS01000052.1:16314-20711 GCA_001771055.1 Caldithrix sp. RBG_13_44_9 | reverse complement strand
GAGCTTTATACGCAAAAAGTGCCTGTGACTGTTCGCTGGTCGAGGCTGTCCGCAGTTGTGAATTCAATCCTTCGATGGAGTTTACAAATCCTCCAAAAGAGGGAACCAACCCAATAGCCCGACCGGCACCGAAAGTTCCAAAGACACCACAAATATTGGTGTTCTGGCTATTCTGCCAGATGGGGAAAGAGGTAGCCGGGGCCAGTTGGTCCATCCAGTTGTTACTACCATTGTAGGCAAAAGTGAAAGCAGAGAGATCATTCAATCCAATCACTCCAAAAACATCTCCTGATCCATCACTGCCGGCATTCAAGCCAAACCAGGGTTGGATATTATACCCGCCAACCAGAGGATCGTAATTGAAGCAGTCACCACCTTCTAAAAAGATCCTGCCTCCAGCTGCCAGATAGGCTTCCAGAGCAGGGCCTTCCGGATCGGCGGCCAGAATTACTCCATTGTCCGGATAAATACCCAACACTACAAAAATACCTTCATAGATGCTGAGGTCTGGCCCAGCCACAAATAAATTGTTGGATAATGTTACAGCCTGCCCATTATTAACTAGAGCGTTGTAGAGACTGTCTCCGCTGGCCAGGCTGGGCATGCCAGGATCTAATCCGGGATGTATCCAGACCAGGAATTGGCCAACCTGAGGAACGATGGAACCATGAATTGTAAAAGGTAAACCTTGTTGAGCACTTGCTCCGGTATCCATTAAAGGTGCCCAGGTAGAAGTTGATACAGTCAATTGTAGACCATTTCCAGTAGTCGTTTGTCCATTGATGGTAATGGGCGGTGCCCAGGGACCAGAGGCTAAACTTCCGCCAACCATCCACTCAATCCAATAGGTTCCTTCGGGTAAGGTAATCCCGGCACTGGCAGTACTTTTCATAATCGGCCGGTTAGATGCTGTCAGACCTGTATCCAACACCCGGTAGATGCCTGACCAGGTGGTATGAATCAAACGATTGGTGGTCAGATCACCAAATACAATGGTGCTGGCTGGATTGTCAGGTGAGCCATTCCAAATCTGATAATAGATTTCGGTTATAGTGGAAGTGGTCGTCGATCCAGTTTGATAAGCATAAAAAACTAATGAATCAACACTCCATTGATAGTCGGTAACAGTAAAATCATCGGCCACCCTGAAACCCTGGGTAGTCCCATGGCTGAAACCATAAGTGTTCATTAAGATTGCACTCTGAACCGCACTGGCATCAGCTCCTCCGAAACCTGCACCTGGTGCATTTACCAGCGGACCATTATCAAAAAGTAGTGCTTCAGTGAATTTCGATTCTGGTCGGTAATTGGGATCAAGAGTGTTGTTCACTTTTATGCCAGATTTCACTACGGCAACGTCTGCCGACTGTGAAATGACATTAGAAAAAAAGAATAAAAGTAAAACCAGCTGTAACATTACTACAGTAAATTTCTTCATAACACCTCCGGAAATGGATTGATTTAGCTTCATTAAATTAATAACCAGACTTGCAGTAAATTTTTCCGGTCACCTCCTTGAATTATTTTATGTTGTACTTCTCCGCTGTATAATAAAATAAAAAATAATTTGCTTTCTGATGATTAATGATAGATGTGAAAATGGAATTTTAAAAGAAGCAAAAGTGAATTCATCAATGAATTCTTTCACCAAACAATTTAATTGACTATAAATTATATGATTTACATTAAATGTCAAGGGAAATAAATAATACTTTAAGTGGAAACAGGGATAGCTGAAATCTAACTAGATCCTATAAATTGCTTGCTCATCCTTGAGAAACCATCTATATTTGGCCATCAATTTTTTACAGCGTGATGATTTTCAATTAATTTATCTAAAAATCACGAGTTTAATTTTTGTCCATCATTTTGAAAATTAAGCATTTCGAGGGTAAAGGTAGTTCCAAGAGAGGCCAAAAAGACCATGGGATTTTATTTAGGAATAGATATTGGGACAGTCAGTTTCAAGTTGGCATTACTGGCGGACCATGAATCGTATTTAGCATTGAGTACCAGAGATCAACTGGCAGATCTGTTATATTTGCCTGCCCATCATAACAATCCTCTGACAAAAGATTATACTATTTTAGTCAATCACTATCTGAAGCACCGGGGAAGTCCGGTGGAAACCGCCCAGCATTTTCTCACCCGACTTTTTTCCCTGGTCCCTCCGGAAAGTATCAAAGGAATCCGGGTATGCGGTTCGGGAGGACCACTGTTAGCAGAATTGTTGAAGATAAAAAATGAAAATGAATTCCGGGCTATTGCCCAGGGCAGCGGGATGCTTTATCCTGAAATTTCGACAGTATTCGAAATGGGGGGACAGAGTGCTAAATTTGTGGCCCTGGAGAAACACCCTGGTTCCTCGGAAACAGGGATTAAAGATTATGAGAAGAGCGGGGATTGTGCCGCCGGCACCGGGTCATTCATCGACCAGCAGGCTTTCCGGCTTAAATATACCATCGAGGAGATTGGGAATATAGCCTCCAGTGCTTCCCGCAGTGCCAAGATTGCCGGGCGCTGTTCGGTCTTTGCCAAATCGGACATGATCCATGCCCAGCAGAAAGGGTATGAACCGCCGGAAGTTTTAAAAGGTCTGTGTGAAGCGGTGGCCCGAAATTTTAAGAGCAGTATTGTGAAGGGTAAGAGATTTTCCAAACTAGTGCTTTTTATTGGCGGAGTGGCAGCCAACAGTGGAGTAGTGCAAGCCCTGCGTGAGGTATTTCAGCTGAATGAAAGGGAAATGATCGTCCCCCCCTATTATGCCTGGATGGGAGCGATCGGTGCTGCATTGATAGAAATGAAATCATTTTCCCCTGACTGGCGGCTTGACCTGGAACCTTTGAAACTTCACTCTCAGAATACTTTTTCCACCCAACTTTCCACTCCTGCTCTCACTATGGAAAAGGTGGTACTGCTGCGGGATGAAGTAAAGTCCAGAGTGGTTCGCGAAAACGAAAGACATATCAATACTTATTTGGGAATCGATATCGGGTCAGTAAGCACCAATGTGGTGCTGTTGAATGATCATGGTGATATGATCAAGGAAATTTATACCCGTACCGAAGGCCGGCCCATCGAAGTAGTGAGCCGCTGCTTGCAGGAAATTGAACTTGAATTTGGCAGTCAGTTGGAAATCAGGGGAGTAGGTACTACTGGTTCGGGACGGGAATTGATCGGTGAACTGGTCGGTGCAGATACCGTGAATGATGAGATTACCGCCCATAAAACCGGGGCAGAATTTTTAGCTAAAACCATGTTGAAAGCTCAACCTGACACCATTTTTGAGATCGGGGGGCAGGATTCCAAGTATATCAGCCTGGAAAAGGGGGTGGTGGTGGATTTTGCCATGAATGAAGCCTGTGCTGCCGGTACCGGTTCTTTTTTGGAAGAACGGGCTGAGGAACTTGGCATTTCCATCAAAAATGAATTTGCCAGGCTTGCTTTATCATCCCGCCAGCCTGTTAAACTGGGGGAGAGATGCACGGTATTTATGCAGCAGGATGTGGCCGCCCATCAGCAGCGGGGGGCCAATAAAGCTGATCTGGCGGCCGGTTTAGCTTACTCTATTGTCTATAATTATTTGAACCGGGTGGTGCGGGGGCGCAAAATAGGTGAAGTGATTTTTTTCCAGGGAGGGACAGCCTACAATGATGCCATTGCGGCAGCCTTCGCCAGGGTATTGAATAAAAGAATTATCGTTCCTCCCTATAATGGAGTGATTGGAGCGGTAGGCATGGCCTTGTTAGCCCGGGAAAAAGTAATGTTAACCGATGCACCTTCCAAATTCCGGGGATTTAATTTGGATAAAGTGGATTATACGTTAAAAGAATTTACCTGTAAAGCCTGTACCAATTTTTGCCAGATGCAGGAATTCAACGTAGAAGGGGAGAAAACGTATTGGGGAGATCAATGCTCAGATAAATTCCGGCGTCCTCGGGCTGACCAGCAAAAACCGGTGATTGAGGACCTGCTGGGTCTGTACCGGCAGTTGTTTTTTCAGGGATATGATCCAACTTCTCCCGGCAAAGCCACCATCGGTTTTCCCAGAGGGATGTATATCTATGAACAATTTCCATTCTGGCACACATTTTTTACAAACTTGAATTACCGGGTGCTGTTATCCGATGAATCCAACGCCAGGATTGTCAAGTCCGGCATCGAGGCCTGTGTATCTGAACCCTGTCTGCCAATCCAAAGTTACCATGGCCATGTGCGTGATCTATTGGAAAAGAAAGTGGATTGGCTTTTCATCCCCAATACTATCAGTGCCGATACCTCTTTCAAAAATGTGAACAGTTATTATTGTCCCTGGGGTCAAACACTTCCCTTTGTATTAAAATCCTCACCCATGCTGGAAGAGCAGGCGGCTAAATTTATTTCACCCCCGCTGCGGT
>MESS01000052.1:15300-16290 GCA_001771055.1 Caldithrix sp. RBG_13_44_9 | reverse complement strand
TGAAGGCGCTTACCGAGCATCTCAAACCGCTGGGGGAAAAGAGAAAGGATATCGAAAGGGCTTTGGATCTGGCCTATGAAAAACAAAATACTGTGAAACAAAAATTATTGGCTGCCGGGGAGAAGGCTCTGCTCCGCCTGCAGCAGAGCGGTGAGATTGGTATTGTGCTGGTCGGGCGTACCTATAACGTCTATGACCGGGGGCTGACCCTGGATATTGGAAACAAACTGCGCAATTATTACGGAGTGAATGTCATCCCGGTAGATTTTTTGCCGGTGGATGAGGTGGACATCTCTGATATTAATACCAATATGTACTGGAATTACGGGCGAAAAATTATCGCTGCAGCCAGGATTGTGGGAAAATATCCCAATCTTCACATTATTTACATTACCAATTTTAAGTGCGGCCCGGATTCCTATGTCAAGCATTACATTACCGGCACTTCTAATAAACCCTTTTTGACCTTGCAATTTGATGGTCACGGCAACGATGCCGGTTATATTACCCGCTGTGAGGCCTACCTGGACAGCAAGGGTGCGCTGCGACGCTGGCGGACTCAACCAGAACCTTTCGTGGTGGAAAGTAATTTTACTGAAGTTTGAAAAGGATCGATAGCCCTTGAATCAGGATAAATCTACAAAAAGATCATTGATTGGTAAGACTCTTTATATTCCCAGAATGAGCATCGAAGGGGTAACGCTTATGGCTGCGGCTTATCGGGCGCTGGGGGTGAATGGACAACCAGTGCCGGAATCGGATGATTCCACTCTGGAAATAGCCAGAAAGTACACCATTGGTGAAGAGTGTTACCCGGAGATTGTGACTCTGGGTGGATTTCTGAAAGTGATTGAAGATCCCGGATTTGATCCAGAGAAAACGGCTTTCCTGATGCCCACTGCTGGCGGCCCATGCCGTTTTGGACAATATAAAAATTTATTTGAGAAGATTTTACGTGATAAAGGGCTGGAAAAAGTTCTGGTGGTTGCA
>MESS01000052.1:14965-15247 GCA_001771055.1 Caldithrix sp. RBG_13_44_9 | reverse complement strand
GCGATTGGGATGGTGGGCTATTATTTGTGGTGATGCAGTCCGTAAACTGCTGCTGCAAACCCGTCCCTATGAAATTACAGCCGGAGATACCGACTATATTCATAAAACCAGTCTGGAAGCTTTGAGTGCAGTGATCGAACGCCAGGATCTGTCCATGAAGGAGAAATTCAGGGAACTGATCGATTCGCTGGCTCGTATTGGGAAGCAATTTGCCAGTATTCCGGCTGACTATTCCAAAGAAAAACCGCTGGTGGGGGTGGTAGGTGAAATTTACTGCCGTTT
>MESS01000052.1:13345-14912 GCA_001771055.1 Caldithrix sp. RBG_13_44_9 | reverse complement strand
AATGCTGGCTGGCATCAATTTCAGAATGGGTATTTTACACCAATTTTATGCAGAAGCACGACCTGGCCTTGAGAGGAAAATTTATTTCCAGAGCGATGGCCGGTTCGATTATCCGCAATAAGGTACAGATGAGGGATGAACATCAATTGCTGGCTTCGCTTCATGAGCGATTTAAAGGCTATGATGAGCCGAAAAACATAAAGAGCATCGCCCAAAATGCACTTCCATATCTGCCTTATTATGGAGCGTTGGGGGAGATGGTGCTGAATACCGGAGGAGCCATTCATTACTACCAAAAAGGAGCGGATGGAATTATCGACATCAGTCCCTTTACCTGTATGAACGGTATTGTCTGTGAGGCAATCTATCCCCGGGTGAGCCGGGATCATGATCACATTCCTATCCGCAATTTCTATTTTGATGGCACCCAGACTGATCTGGATCGTGATGTGGAAATTTTTCTGGAACTTGCCCACAGCTATAAAAAGCGAAAAAAAACCAGCCGGGTCTATCCCACCCACTTCCATTAAAAAACATTATTCCTTCTTAATTCACAAAATTGTTATCTATTTGAAATGAGTCATAAAAATTAAACACTTTACCTTGCCCCGGGTTTTCCTTTGAGGGATCCCCTTGGGAAAACCCGGGGCAAAAGATGAATGATCATTGCTTAAATCCTATCAATTTTTTGAATTAACCCGTGAATTTTAAGGAAATCTTTGCCTTTCCTTTTATTGCAAAAAGTTAATTTTCCTTTTAATATTTTTTAAAAATTCACTAAGTTTCAACCTGTTGATTTAGTTTAAGTTGCAGGAATAAATTTCTGAACCCAATTTCACTGTTCATTCAATAAGTTTCCAAATGACAATTACCGGGTACATTTTCAATCTGAAAAAATATGCCATTCATGATGGACCGGGGATCAGAACCACCATCTTTTTCCAGGGTTGTCCGCTGCAGTGCTGGTGGTGTCATAATCCTGAGAGTCAGGAATTATTGCCTGGTGAGAAGGTCTCATTCGATCAGCAAAGCTGTCTCCGGCCATTCTCCCGTCCCATTCCTTATCGCACAGTCTGGCAGGTAACCGCCGAAGAGTTAATGACCGAGATCAAGAAAGATCTCATATTCTATGAAGAATCAGGAGGAGGAGTCACTTTTTCCGGCGGAGAACCTTTACTGCAGTTAGAATTTTTAAAAGATCTGTTAAAATCCTGTAAGAAAGAAAACCTGCATACCGCGGTTGATACCGCCGGTTACGCTTCCCGGAAATTTTTTCAGGTGGTTCAAGAGCAGGTCGATTTATTTCTGTTCGATCTGAAGTTCATCGATGATCAACAGCACCGCAAGTATACCGGAGTTTCCAATCAGATCATTTTGGAAAATCTGCAGGAGCTTATAGAGACGAGGCAGAACATAATCATTCGCATCCCGCTGATACCGCATATCACCGATACTGCGGAAAACCTGGAGCAAATTGCAATCTATCTCAATAAATTTCCAGCCATCAAGCGGATCGATCTTCTGCCCTATAATCCGATGGGGGAGCAAAAATATAAGAAATTGAATA
>MESS01000052.1:11307-13322 GCA_001771055.1 Caldithrix sp. RBG_13_44_9 | reverse complement strand
AAACACCAGACAAAAAAAGATTTAGAGCAAATGAAAATGATATTCCAATCGCGTAAATTTGAGGTGACGATCGGAGGATAATATGAATGAACGAATCAAAGAATTACGACGATTCTCAATAGAGGCCAGACCGTCTCTTTCCCCGGAGCGGGCTCATTTAATGACCGAGTTTTACCGGACTGCCATAACGGACCAGGTATCCATTCCAATGGCCCGGGCACTGGCTTTCAAATATATCCTGGAAAATAAAAAATTGTACATTGGCGAAGGCGAGCTCATTGTGGGTGAACGGGGTCCCGAACCCAAGGCTACTCCCACCTATCCGGAATTGTGTACTCACAGCCTGAACGATCTGGAAATTCTGAACAACCGGCAGAAGGTTTCTTTCCAGGTGACACCGGATACCAGAAAGATCTATCAGGATACCTTGATCCCATTCTGGAAGGGAAAATCTATTCGTGATAAAATATTTTCCGAGATGGATGAGGAGTGGAAATCGGCCTACCAGGCCGGGATTTTTACCGAGTTTATGGAGCAGCGGGCACCTGGTCATACGGTGATGGATAATAAGATCTATCAAAAAGGATTTCTGGGTTTTATTGCCGATATAAAACAACATGTTGCGAAACTGGATTTTTTCCGTGATCAGGAGGCGTTGGAAAAACGGGAACAGTTGAAAGCTATGCAGATTGCGGCCGAGGCCCTGATCAGTTTTGCCGAAAGATATGCTCAGGAATTAAAGAAGCTGGCAAGTACTGAGAAAAATGAGGTTAGAAAAACTGAACTGGAAAAGATGTCTGAGATCTGCCAATGGGTTCCGGCAAATAAACCGCGAACCTTCTGGGAAGCCTTGCAATATTACTGGTTTGTACATCTGGGAGTAATAACCGAACTGAACACCTGGGATTCATTTAATCCCGGCCGGCTGGACCAGCATCTCTATCCCTTTTATCAGCAGGAAATGGCCGCAGGATCCTTAACAGTGGAAAAAGCCCGGGAGCTGCTGCAGGCTTTCTGGATCAAATTTAACAATCAACCAGCACCCCCGAAAGTAGGTGTCACTGCCCAGGAGAGCAATACCTATACCGATTTCTGCCTTATAAATGTGGGCGGAGTGAAAGAAGATGGTTCGGATGCTGTTAATGAGCTGTCATACCTGATTTTGGATGTGATCGAAGAGATGCGTCTGCTGCAGCCCAGCTCTATGGTTCAGGTCAGCAAGAAAAATCCTGATAAGTTTATCAAACGGGCCTTGAAAATTATCAAGACTGGCTATGGTCAACCCTCGGTGTTCAATACCGATGCCATCATTCAGGAATTGACCCGGCAGGGGAAATCTATTCTCGATGCCCGGATGGGGGGCGCCAGCGGTTGTGTGGAAGCCGGGGCGTTCGGTAAAGAGGCCTATATCCTGACCGGTTATTTCAATCTGGTTAAAATTCTGGAAATTACCCTGCATAATGGATTCGATCCCCGTACCGGAAAGAACATCGGCCTGGAAACCGGAGACCCTGAGAATTTTAACACCTTTGAAGAATTGTTTTCAGCGTATTCAAAACAATTGAATCATTTTATTGATATAAAAATCAAGGGTAATCTGATCATCGAGAAATTGTATGCCAAATATCTTCCGGCTCCTTTTATGTCACTGCTCATCGATGACTGCATAGCCCGGGGAAAAGATTACAATGCCGGTGGTGCCCGCTATAATTCCTCTTATATCCAGGGTGTCGGCCTGGGATCTATCACTGATGCTCTGACGGCCTTGAAGTATCATATTTATGACAAAAAGAACCTCAGCATGGATGAAATGCTTAAAGTTTTACAGAACAATTTCCAGGATTCAAAGACGGTTCACCACCAATTGCTGAATGAAACTCCCAAATATGGGAATGATGATGATTATGCCGATGTGATCCTGCAGAAAGTATTCGAGGAATATTTCCAGGCAATTGATGGCCGGCCCAATATTAAAGGAGGTCATTTCCGCATCAATCTGCTGCCTACCACCTGTC
>MESS01000052.1:10949-11300 GCA_001771055.1 Caldithrix sp. RBG_13_44_9 | reverse complement strand
TTTCGGCAGTGTCATCGGGGCTACGCCGGATGGACGATTGGCCGGTGAACCACTTTCGGAAGGGATCTCCCCGGTGCAGGGCGCTGACCGGAACGGTCCTACTGCGGTTTTAAAATCTGCCTCAAAGATCGATCATCTGCGTACCGGTGGGACTTTATTGAATCAGAAATTTACGCCCCAATTGCTGGCTGATGATGAAGGGATCAACCAGCTGGTTCATCTGATCCGGGCTTATTTCCGGATGGATGGACATCACATTCAATTCAATGTGGTGACTGCCGAAACCCTGCGCAAAGCCCAGAAGCACCCGGAAAAATACCAGGACCTGATCGTGCGGGTGGCGGGATACAG
>MESS01000052.1:8732-10917 GCA_001771055.1 Caldithrix sp. RBG_13_44_9 | reverse complement strand
AAAATGAAATTATTAAAAGAACCGAACAGGGTACATTTTAATAAAGTGGAGGCCAACATGTTTAAGAGTGAGATTTATGTCCAGCGGAGGAAAAAATTACAGCAGCAAATGAAATCAGGCCTGCTGCTATTCCTGGGGAATGAGGAAAGTCCTATGAACTATCCGGGCAATCCCTATCACTTCCGGCAGGATAGCTCTTTCCTCTACTATTGGGGTTTGGATGAACCGGGATTAGCGGCAGTGCTCGATGTTGACTCCGGCCGGGAGATGATCTTCGGGTATGATTTTACAGTGGAAGATATTGTCTGGATGGGACCGCAGGCTACTTTAAAAGAACGGGCCAGGAGAGCAGGGGTAAAAGAAGCCTTACCAATTCAGAAGCTGGATGAAATAATTATCAACGCTGTAAAGCAGGGGAGAGATATCCATTATCTTCCGCAGTACCGTCCGGATAATGTGATTAAAATTGAGAAACTGTTGGGAATTCATCCGCGTTTGGTCAATCACTATACCTCGCTGAAATTTATTAAGGCCGTCATTGCCCAGAGATCGATCAAATCCTCCGAAGAAATAAAGGAAATTGAATTTGCCGTCAATGTAGCCTACGAAATGCACACCTATGCCATGAAGAATGTCAAACCGGGGAAGAGTGAGCGGGAGATTGCCGGGGCAGTGGCAGGAATTGCCAATTCCCTGGGAAACGGTTTGTCGTTTCCCATTATTTTCTCCATTCATGGAGAAACGCTCCATAATCATTATCACGGCAATATCATGAAAAAAGGGGATATGGCAGTTAACGATTCCGGGGCCGAATCTCTCCGGCATTATGCCAGTGACATTACCCGTACGATTCCGGTGGGCGGCAAATTTACCACCCAGCAAAAAGAAATCTATGAAATTGTTTTACGGGCAAACACGGAATCCATCCGCTCCATGAAACCGGGAGTAAAATTCAGAAAAATTCATTTACAGGCAGCCCACATCATTGCCAACGGATTAAAGGATCTTGGATTTCTGAAAGGAAATGTGGAGATGATTGTTAAGGAGGGTGCCCATGCCTTATTCTTCCCGCATGGTCTGGGTCATATGCTGGGGTTGGATGTGCATGATATGGAAGATTTGGGTGAGCAATACATTGGTTATGATGAAAAAACCGTACGCAGTCAGCAGTTTGGTCTGGCTTATCTCCGTATGGCCAAAGAACTCCAACCGGGACATGTTATGACGGTAGAACCGGGTATTTATTTTATTCCTGAGCTGATTGATCTCTGGAAAAGTCAGAAGAAATTCGCTCAGTTCATTAACTATCCTAAAGTAGAGAAATACAGACGGTTTGGCGGCATTCGTATCGAAGATAATGTGCTGGTCACTAAGAATGGCCGGCAGATCCTGGGAAAACCAATTCCCAAAACGGTGAAAGAGGTTGAAGCTCTGATGCATTAATGGATTACAGGATTGATTCCTCAATTACCTGAGCATCTGAAATGGGAATCGTTGCCTCCATTACCACATTTTGGAGCAGATTACTTCCTAAAACGCTGAGGATTTTTCCATCAAAGCCAGAACGCTGAGATCGGACAGCTTACTCTTAATCACTTCCCTCATATGGGGCTTTGCTTTTGTTGCTCAGCGGGTCGGGATGGAATATCTGGGACCGTTTTTTTTTAATGCCATCCGTTTTGCCCTTGGCGCTATTTGGCTACTTCCTTTTATCTATCTCCGACGAAATACCCAACTCAAATTCCGGGACTTATTTAACTATCGAACGCTTAAAGACGGGCTGTGGCTGGGCATTATTCTCTTCGTGGCGGCTTCTTTGCAGCAGATCGGGATCATTCATACCACTGCCGGCAAAGCAGGCTTTATTACCGGCCTGTATGTGATCCTGGTTCCTTTGTTCGGGATCATGCTCAAAAAAACCACCGGGTTATTGACCTGGATAGGGGCAGGCCTGGCGCTGGTGGGGTTGTATTTCCTGAGTTTCCAGGATAGCATGATTATTGGCAGGGGAGATTTGTTGGTCTTTATTGCTGCCTTTTTCTGGGCCTTTCATGTTCTGGCGATCGATCATTTTGTGGAGAAAACCTCAGCGTTGTTATTGGCCTTCCATCAGTTCCTGTTCTGCTCACTTTTCAGTTTTATTTCGGCGCTATTTTTAGAAGAGATGCAATGGTCCGCCTTACTG
>MESS01000052.1:8277-8395 GCA_001771055.1 Caldithrix sp. RBG_13_44_9 | reverse complement strand
GGTGAACCATTACGAATAATTCTGGAAGGATTTCCGGAGTTACCAGGAGATACCATCCTGGCCCGGCGGAAATACGCCCGGGAAAGATATGATCACCTGCGAACTGCTCTAATGTGGG
>MESS01000052.1:6182-8259 GCA_001771055.1 Caldithrix sp. RBG_13_44_9 | reverse complement strand
ATATGTACGGCTGCATCATCACTCCGGCAGTAACACCGACTGCTCATTTTGGAGTTCTGTTTATTCACAATGAAGGTTTCAGCACCATGTGCGGCCATGGCATCATCGGGGTCACCAAAGCTGTGCTGGAATTAGGCCTGATCAAAATGCAGGAACCACTCACTTCGGTCAAGATCGATACTCCTGCCGGTTTGGTGAGCGCTTTCGCCCGGGTAGAAAATAGAAAGGTGAAGAGTGTTTATTTTCATAACGTGCCCTCCTTTGTGGTTGCTCTGGATCAGTCCATTGAAGTTGCCGGTCTGGGGAAGGTAAATTACGATCTGGCTTTTGGCGGGGCATTTTATGTGTTTGTAGAGGTTGAACAATTGGGATTAAAACTCACTCCTGAGCACCTGCGGCTTCTAATAGAAACCGGCATGCAGATCAAGCGGGCGGTGATGAAAAGCCGGGAAATACCCCATCCTTTTGATGCCGACCTGAGTTTTCTTTATGGTACCATTTTCATTGGCCCGCCGCTCACTCCGGAGGGCAACAGCCGCAATGTTTGCATCTTTGCCGAGGGAGAAGTGGATCGCAGTCCCACCGGCACCGGCGTCAGTGCCAGGATGGCCATTCATTATGCCCGGGGAGAGGTAAAAATAAATCAGGCGTTGTGCATCGAGAGTATCATCGGAACGCGCTTCACCGGCCGGGTAGTGCAGACAACTACTTTCGGACCGTATCAGGCAGTTATCCCGGAAGTTGAAGGGACGGCTTATATCACCGGAAGGCATGAATTTTTGATTGATCCGGCTGATCCACTGAAGTTTGGGTTTATTTTACGCTGATTGAAAATCCAGGGGACTTGATAATAAAATGGCCACGAAAATAAAGTTCTTTTCCTCAGATGATATAAAGAAATCTTTAAGCATGCCCCGGGCTATCGCGGCCATGCGGGAAGGATTTCAGTTATTATCCAGGAAGGAAGTGCTGGTACCTCTGCGCCTGCATCTGGATATCCCGGAATATCAGGGGGTGGAACTGATAAAACCGGTGTATATCCCGGCTTTGAAACAAATCGGTTTCAAGGTTATCTCTTTATTCCGGAATAATCACCAGTGGGGACTGCCATTGAGTCATGCAGTGATGATGATTTTTGATGCCGTTACTGGTGTCCCCCAGGCCATCATGGATGGGGATTCTCTGACGGCCATCAGGACGGGTGCTGCTTCCGGATTAGCTACCGATTTGCTGGCCCGCAAGAATGCCCGGATCCTGGCAGTTTTTGGGGCCGGTCTGCAGGCCAGAACCCAGATCGAGGCCATCGTAACAGTTCGACCTATACAAAAAATTTATATTTTTGATCCTGATCGTTCCAAGGCTCAAAAACTGGCCGAAGAATTTCGATCAATAAAGAATCTGCAGGTTGAGGTAGCAGAGGAAGTCTTGTTGTTGCGGGAGGCGGAAATTATATCTACTGTTACCACATCCGATGTTCCGGTATTTTCCGATACCTTCATCTCACCCGGGGTCCATATTAATGCCATGGGAGCATTTAAACCTGACTCCCGGGAAGTTCCCTCTGAAACAGTCCGCCGGGCAAAAGTGGTAGTAGATCAGCGGGAGGCCTGCCTCAAGGAAGCAGGGGATCTGGTGATTCCCATGGCTGAGGGAATGATCACTGCCGCTCATCTTCATGCTGAAATAGGTGAAATTGCACTGGGAGTAAAAGCCGGCCGGGAGTCGGATCAGGAAATTACTCTTTTTAAATCAGTGGGAAATGCAGTGCAGGATTTGCTGGCGGCCGGAGTGGTTTTGTCTTATTCCCTGGAGCAAAATCTGGGAACAAAATTGGTACTATAGTATAAATGACAAATTTTAAGTGGATCTAATAAACACGGAGCTCTTATGTCCCGGAAACATCCCCGTGGTTTAGCGGTCTTATTTTTTATTGAGATGTGGGAAAGATTCGGCTTCTACATCATGATGGCGATCTATGTATTATATATGGAAAATGAGTTTGGCTGGCCGGATTCAAAGAAGGGAGATTTTTATGGTTGGTTCCTGGGGGCGGTTTATTTCCTGCCGCTGCTGGGTG
>MESS01000052.1:5882-6173 GCA_001771055.1 Caldithrix sp. RBG_13_44_9 | reverse complement strand
GGGATAAAGTTTTTGGTCAGATCAGAACCATTGGCATCGGTTCTATTTTAATGATGCTTGGTTATATCTCTCTGGCAGTTTCCTCTTTGGATCAACTGCACTTTTTTTACCTGGGATTGATCCTGATTGCCATTGGAACCGGTATCTTCAAAGTGAATATGTCGGTTCTGGTGGGAAATCTGTATCACGATAAACCGCTGTTAAAAGATGCCGGTTTTAATATTTATTATATGGGAGTGAATGTGGGGGCTACCCTGGGACCGGTGGCTGCTACTGTGCTTAGCGGCATTT
>MESS01000052.1:4204-5859 GCA_001771055.1 Caldithrix sp. RBG_13_44_9 | reverse complement strand
TGGGCTGCTGCCATTGGAATGGGCATTTCTTTCCTGATCCAGCGCTGGGGAAGAAAAATCCTGTTCACGGCTGATACCCGGCACTCGCCGCAACTGGTTTCTCAGCATTTCGCTACCGATCAAAAAACGATCAGTTCCGGGAGCGAAGACCGGCAGCGGATCACTACCCTGATCTTATTATTTGCCATCATCATTTTTTTCTGGATTGCCTATTATCAGAATGGTTTTGCCCTGACCCTGTTTGCGAAACGGTCAACGGTGGTCTCCAATATTTTACGGCCGGAGTTCTACCAGTTTTTCAATGCTTTTTTTATTTTGCTGCTCACTCCGTTGCTGCTTTCTTTCCTCAGCCGCTTGCAGAAGAAAAACCTGGCACCTACCACCCCGGCTAAAATATTTTACGGATTGACGATCATGGGATTTTCCATGCTGCTCATGATGCTGGCTTCTCTGAAGGGAGGCAACCTGGATCAGAATATCATGTCGCCCCGCTGGTTGATCTTTACTTATCTGGTGATCACCCTGGCCGAGATTTTGATTTCACCCATGGGACAGTCCTTCGTTTCCAAGGTGGCTCCTGCCCGGATTCAGGGAGTCATGATGGGATTGTGGTTTGGTGCAACTTCAGTGGGCAGTTTCAGCTCCGGAATATTTGGAAAATTTTACAGTGATTTCCCGCATCACCTGTTTTACCTGATATTGGCAGGACTGCTTTTTTTCGCGGCAATACTTATTCTGATTTCCTTTAAAAAATTAAAAAAATTTGCTGAATAAAAAGAAAGGAGCCAATCATGCTCATTCAAGAAAAAGTAAAACAAGCCAAAGAACTGCTGCGTGAATTTAAAGTGGATTGCTGGATAACCTTCGTGAGAGAAAGTCAGATTAATGGAGATCCATCGCTAGCCTTTCTGGTAAGCAGTGATGTCACCTGGCATTCCGCCTTCATTATCACCTCGAGTGGGAAAACCTGTGCCATGGTGGGCAAGTATGATCAGAAAACGGTAGAGGATACCAGAGCCTATGATCAGGTAATTTCTTATGTGGAAGGGATTAAAAAACCTTTGCTGGATTACCTTCAACAGATCAATCCTGCTACAATTGCGGTGAATTATTCCGAGGACAGTGAAATTTGCGATGGGATTACTCATGGGATGTATCTGACGTTACACCGCTTTCTTTCAGAAATTGGCTATGAGAAGCGGCTGATTTCCGCCGAGAAGATAGTCTCAGCCTTGCGGGAAAGAAAATCTCAGACTGAATTAAAATATATGAAAGAAGCCATCCGGATTACCCTGGAGATTTTCGACGAAGTTCAGGAAATTATTAAGCCGGGGATCAGCGAGAAAGAGATTGCGGCCTTCATGAAAAAAAAGGTAAAGGAAAAAGGTGTCGGTTTTGGCTGGGAGGAGAGTGTCTGTCCGGCTGTTTTTACCGGTCCGGAAACTGCCGCCGCCCATTATGCTCCCACTGACCGAAAGGTGGAAGAAGGGCAGGTATTGAATATGGATTTCGGGGTGAAGTATAATCAGTACGTTTCTGACCTGCAGCGAACCTTTTATATTCGTCGGAAAGGTGAAAAGAGCATTCCCCCGGAAGTCAGGAAAGGTTTTGAGGTAATAGTACAGTCCATTGAAAAAGCGAGATTGGGAATGAAG
>MESS01000052.1:2839-4163 GCA_001771055.1 Caldithrix sp. RBG_13_44_9 | reverse complement strand
AATTATTGTTAAAAATGGCTATGAAGAATTTCCTCATGCCCTGGGACATCAGGTGGGACGCTATTCTCATGATGGAACCACTCTCCTGGGTCCGGCCTGGGAAAAATATGGTCAGAAACCTTTTCAAAAGTTGGAAGAGGGCATGGTGTTTACCCTGGAACCGCGTCTGACGGTGCCGACGAGGGGAGTGGTAACCATTGAAGAGATGGTAATGGTTACCAAAACAGGGGCGGAGTTTCTTTCCCGGCCGCAAACAGAGCTGTTGATTATCGATTAATACAACTCTGCGTCTCTGGGCGAGATTTATTTTTTTCTCCCGCAGAGCCGCAGAGACCTGACCGGTAGTCACCGAGCTTTAGCTCGGTGTATTTTCCCGAAGGGAAAATGTTTTCCTGTCCATAATAAAATATTCCCACAAATCTTTCAACATCACAGGTGTTCAAAAACTTTTGCATTTAATCTAAATGATTAATCGTTTCTGAGCGCAAATGATCAACTGGATCTAATTTTTAATTTGTAATTTGTATTTTCTTTTGTTTTAACTTATTGCCAACTGCCTACTGTAGACTGCTTTCCGCTGTCTCTCTAACTCATTGCCAACTGCCAACTGCCTATCACTCTGCGTCTCTGCGCGAGAACAATTGTCACATGATTTCCGCCAGGATCACATAGATCGCTGCTGCTGCCGAAAAAACAAAAATTGCTGGCCGGACATAACCCTTATCAAGAATGGGTACGGCTTTACTGGAGAGCAGGAAACCGATCAAAATCGCCGGAAAAGAACTGACGGCCAGGATCAATTCCTTCATTCCGAAGCGGCCGATAATTGCCAGCGAAATCACCGCTAAGATCGTTCCGATGATGAAGACCGCTGCCAGGGTACCACGGATCCTGTTTCCGCTTTCCCGCTGATAGAGCAGTGCCAGGGGCGGTCCACCGATGGAGGTGGTGGTGGCCATAAATCCAGAAAGTGTTCCCACTCCCAGTAAATTTCGGGGATTGAAGGAGAGGTGGATGCCGCTGGAACTGAGTCCTACCGCAATAAGCACTAACACTCCGAACAGTATGGAGATAATATTCTGGGGAAAATATTTCAGGACGGCTGCCCCGATGATTGTTCCGAACACTCTTCCCGGGACGATCCATCGGAGACTGGCATAGTCCACAGATTTTTTTTCCCGGAAGGAGACCAGGATATTCAGAAAAAGAGCTGCCAGCAGTAATGGTCCCGGAACGAAGGCTGGTTCGATAAGGATCAGCAGTGGCACTGCAATAATTCCCAGCCCGAAGCCGATCACTCCCTGTAATATTGAGCCCAGAGCAA
>MESS01000052.1:2411-2616 GCA_001771055.1 Caldithrix sp. RBG_13_44_9 | reverse complement strand
TTTTTAAATACAGAGGTCAATCAAATCAGAAAGAGGTGTGGTATGAAGAAACTTACTTTTATTTTTATCATCCTCTTCCTTTCCGGCAGCGAGGCTTTAGCCCAGACCATAATCCCTGGCGGCCCAGTTTCAGGTACCTGGTCTATGACAGGTTCCCCTTATCTCATCCAGGGTGAGATTCAAATCTCAAATGATTCTACTCTTA
>MESS01000052.1:1470-2396 GCA_001771055.1 Caldithrix sp. RBG_13_44_9 | reverse complement strand
CAACAGTGGAATTTCAGGGACATTATTCCTTGAACGTACAAGGCCGGTTATTGGCGATTGGAACAGAAACGGACAGCATTATTTTCACCATTAATGACACTACAGGTTTCGGAAATCCGGATACTGGCCTAGGGGGGTGGAATGGTATTCGGTTCATCGATACACCGGTAACTAATGATTCCTCCAAAATTGTCTACTGCAAATTGCAATATGGAAAAGCAGTAGGAAATGTCTGGCATGCCAATGCCGGGGGAGCCATCTGCGTCATTGAATGTGACAAACTACTGGTGGCTCACTGCATGATCATGCACAATAGTGCCGGGGGACTGGAGACCGAAGTACCTTCCGGAGGAGGAATGCATCTTCACAGATCAGATATAAAGCTTTTTGATAATATTATTTCTTATAACCGGGCCAGGCATGGTGGAGCTCTTTATATTTATGAATCCAATGTCATGTTGCGTAACAACACTATTGCAAACAATACTGCCTTAGAAGGAGGAGGTATTTTAATTGCAAGTACCTGCTCGCCTGTTTTCAATAACGATGTCATCATCAATAATAACGCCTTAAATTTTGGAGGTGGAATCTTTTGTGTAACACTCTGTAATACCTTTCTTTATAATGTCAATTTCATACAAAATTTTGCACATTGGGGTGGCGGCATTAATATTGGCAATGCTCAACTCCTCCTTGAAAACTGTTCTTTAATTGAAAATGGCGCTGATGAAACTGGTGGAGGTATTCAAGCCCACATCAGCTCCATCCAGATCAATCAATGTACTTTTCAGGGAGATACTGCCGGTTTTCAGGGTGGAGCTATTAATGCGGGACAATGTAGTCTGCAAATAAACGCCAGCAATTTTATAGACAATACTGCAAGTATCAATAGCGGGGCTCTTCATCTAGATACGGACACAACTGAG
>MESS01000052.1:0-1283 GCA_001771055.1 Caldithrix sp. RBG_13_44_9 | reverse complement strand
TAGAACAATATGATTCAGGAATCTCCCATGCCAATGTGTTGGTTGATAAGTGTGAATTCAGAAGTAATAACGCGAATCGCTATGGTGGCTTAAGAATCGGGGGAGGTATAATTGATTTTACGGTTTCTAATTCTATTTTCAGCAATAATACCGCGACATTTCAGACTCCGGGTTTCTCAGTTATTCAATCCAGTATGGGGAGCGTTTTCAACTGTTTATTTTCATCAAATCAATCCGTCAATGCAGCAGCTGGGGCAAGTGTAGCAATTTTCTCAGAAGTTGATTTTTTCAATTGCACTTTTGTGAACAGCTCACCCATGAGTGGTGCAGGGCTGGGACTACGTCGGGGTTCGAAAGCATCAGTGACCAATAGTATATTTTGGGGGAATGATCCAAATCAAATTTCCATGGTTACTGTTGATACCTCCTATTGTACCCTTAATGTGAATTACTGTGATATACAGGGAGGAATTGATTCCATTGAAGTCGATACGCTTTCAGTACTTAATTGGGGAATGGGAAATATTGATGTCGATCCCCTTTTTGTAGATACCCTAAACGGAAATTATCATCTGCAGCATATGAGTCCCTGTATCCAAGCGGGAATAGATTCATTGGAAATAGCTGGAATCTGGTATTATTGTCCTGCTATGGATCTGGAAGGGAATCCCCGTCCAAATCCAGTTGGAACTCTTCCGGATATGGGAGCCTATGAATCCCACATGCCGACGGGAATCAAGGTATCCAATAATATTCCTTCTCACTTTTCTTTGAAACAAAATTTCCCTAATCCCTATAATAGTTCAACAATCATCCAATTCGATCTGCCGAAAACCAGTCAAATTACCCTGAAGATCTTTAACATTTTAGGAGAAGAAGTAACCGCCCTGGTTTCTAGTCGATTAGCTGGGGGCAGCTACACCTATGAATGGGACGGATCGAATGAAGCGAGTGGTGTTTACCTTTATCGTCTTGAGGCAGAGGGATTTATCAAGACGAGGAAGATGGTGTTGGTACGATAAGCGAATATGTTTAAAATATAGATAATATTTCTTTAAATCTTTATAATTTCAATAAAATCAATCAAATATACTTTATACTTCTCTTTATAATTCTTTATATAAAGTTAAATTGATTTAAATTCCTGTCTATATGTGCATTATCTCTTTGAATAAAAAATCCTAAGATTTCTCCCCTCAAGTTTTTAATGGGTCTTGTCACTGTTAGTAATGAGAAGGTACCTAAAGTTCAAGTCTAAAAGTAATCAAAATGGCATTTTAAGC
>MESS01000051.1:9498-13535 GCA_001771055.1 Caldithrix sp. RBG_13_44_9 | reverse complement strand
CCATCTTTAAGTCTTTAAGCAATATTTCCACGGCATCACCGGCCTTTTTATTTCGTCGGTGTCTATTCTATTATGGGTAAGTATTCCCTCTCTTCTGGGATGGAAAATATTTTTGAAAAAAAATTTTTAATCAAGTTCTAATATTCGAATAAAGATAGATTTACTTTCACCTGCCTGATGGACTTTTTATTATAATTTCCGAATATCTTTCTAATTTAGTTGTGCAAAACCCCAGAGGTAAAAATCCAAAGTGCTCCAATTGCCAGAAAAACCAGCAGAGTCAAATACCGGATAAATTCTCCTTTGGTCATCAGCGGTCTATGCTTAGTCCACTCCTTCACCGCCTTATCACCGAAGGTAAAACTATTGCCGCATTTCGGACACAAGTAGTTAGGAGGATGGCCATCTGGTCTTAATCGCCGGTGACAGCTGGGGCAGAGAAAAACCGCCTTATACCATCTCCGCCACACCACATCATCTTTCATGACCAGATAATCGATCCGGTACCGAAAAGCCATTACCAAATAAGCCAGCAATAGCAGCAGAATCAACACATAATATTGAGTGGAATATTTTAAAATAGTCTGCCAGATATCACGGATCAGTTCTTCAAGCATCCCGATTGCTCCTCCTGCAAAATCCTTTTCATTACATCATCGACTGACCGGTGATTTTCTTAATATCGATTCACAAGAAGTCATCTATTGCCAGAGAGCGGAAAGCAGAAAGCGGTTGTAAAGTTGGCCGAGCACTCAAATTTGCAATACGCCAATGACCACGACGAGTTCATATAATTTGAGTGCTCGGTAAACTATAAACTATTAATTATTAACTATCAACTACTTTTCCACCCCAGGACACCACTCCCGAAACGGACAGGTGGGACAGAGCGGCTTTCTTGCCTGGCAAATCCGGCGCCCAAACAGGATAGCTGCATTACTGAACAGGGTCCAATCTTCTTGGGGAATCAGTTCTAACAGTTCGAATTCAATTTTATCCACTTCTGCCAGAATGGATAAATTTAATCGGTTTACCACCCGTTTAACATGGGTGTCTACTGCAATTCCCTGTTGAATCCCAAAAGCGTTTCCCAGCACCATTGCAGCCGTTTTTCGTCCTACCCCCGGTAACGTTACTAATTGATCGATTTCCTTTGGCACTTTTCCCGAAAAATCCCGGACTAATTTTTGACAACAAGCTTTGAGCAGTTTAGCCTTGTTGCGGTAAAAACCGGTGGGACGGATATCCTGCTCCAGTTCTTCCTGCGGCACATCGACGAAATCCCGGGGGATGGGATACTTCTGGAATAACTTGACGGTTACCTGATTCACTCTTTCATCCGTACATTGGGCAGAAAGAATCACCGCTACCAGCAGTTCAACCGCGTTTCGATAGTTCAGCTCCAGTCGGGGATCAGGATAGAGTTTTTTTAAACTTTTTAATACGATTGAAATATTCTTCTTTCCGGACATTATTACCTCGCTGATCAAATTGTTATTTTCTCAGAGGAATATTTGTTGATCAAAGAACTACTTTCTTCACCGGTCTTGATTATTGACATTTCAACTTTTATTGACTCATTCCTACCTGCAATATAATTTGCCTTATTCATGAAATTCAATTAATTTAAGACGGTTTTCAAAAGTCGTTGCCTGCATTATATTTGAACTGTATTCACTGGTCATCACCAAGATTTTTAATCGGTCTTTTGAAAGAAAGGTTAATTTCCTCGTGACAGATTGGGCAAAATATCGCAGTTTGTTTCCCCATGTCTCTCAGCGAATTTATCTGAATCATGCCGGGATTGCTCCCTTTAATCTGCTGGGGAAAGCCGCCCTGCTGGATTTTGTCGAGAAGCGGCTGGATAAGGATATCGAATTCTGGCCGGCCGCTCTGGAAAAGAAAGCATATTTTGTAGAGCTCATTGCCCGCTTCATTCATGCGCCCAGGGAAAATATTGCCTTAGTGACCAATACTTCGGCTGGCTTGAATATTCTGACTCTGGGTCTATCGTGGAAAGCAGGTGACCGGATTTTACTGAACGATTTTGAGTTCCCATCCAATGTTATTCCCTTTACCAATTTGAAAAGGCTAGGGGTGGAAATTGATTGGGTTCATCACCATGATGGAATTCTTGAGATCGATGAGATCCGAAAAAAAATCACTCCCCGCACCCGGATCCTTTCCATCAGCATGGTGGAATTTATCAATGGTTTTCGCAACGATGTCAAAACGCTGGGAAAGATCTGCTGGGAACACGGGATCATTTTTTCAGTGGATGCCATCCAGGCATTGGGGGCACTGAAAGTGGATGTGGAAGAATTGGGGATCGATTTCATGTCCAGTGCCGGTAATAAATGGTTAATGTGGCCGGCTGGATTGGGATTTATCTACCTATCTCCCCGGATTTTTAGTGAGGTTTATCCGGCTCAGGCCGGCTGGTTGAGTCTGCAGAATCCCTTTGATTTCTTCAATTATGATCAGCCATTTGCCCCTACCGCCCAGCGCTTTGAACCGGGCGTGTTCAATACCATGGGAATAATGACCGCTATTCCCACTCTGGAAATGATGCTGGAAATAGGCATCGATGCCATTGAGCAAAAAGTGCTGAGCAATAGTAAATTCCTTATTCAACTGCTCAAGGAGCATGGTTTTAAAATTTACAGCTCAACGGCAGAAAAACATTTATCAGGGATTGTTACTTTCTTTCATCCCCAGGCGGAACAGCTTTATTCATTTCTGAAAGAGCAGCAGGTTTATGTTTCACTTCGGGAGGGAAAGATCAGAGTTTCGCCCCATTTTTATAATAATGACAATGACCTGGAGACTTTTATAAAAAAGGTGAGGGGGTTTAAAAAATAAAATTTGCGCATTTAGATATTTTACTGCAAAAATTGCAAATCCTGAGATGAATAAGACGGAGATTTTCCTATGAAACAGACGTTTTGGAAACGACTCTTTACCGGAGCAATGATGGGACTGGCCACTGGCATAGTAGTCTGGATCCTGACCCAGATGCTTTTCAGCCAGTTCTTTTTTCGTACCGAATCACAGACATACGACTGGCGGCTGCGCCTGGCAACTGAACCGCCCGCTAATCCCATTGATGATATTGTAATCATTGATATTGACGAACGCAGCATCCAGAAATTAGGAAGCTATCATCACTGGACCAGGCAATACTGGAGCAAATTGATTGGATATTTGGATAGCGCGGGTGTAGCCATGATCGGTCTGGATGTGATTTTCGATCCCAACCCCCGCCATCCGGAAGAAGACATTGAATTACAGAAAGCCATTTCTGAGGCCGGTAATGTCTGCCTGGCTTTTTATTTTTCCATGGCCGATGAGAAAAATTTCCGGCCGGCCATGGTGAACGAACCGGAAGACCTGAATTATAAAAATTTTATGTATGAAGTACCGGAAGAGCTGTCCGTTAACCTAATGGCCCAGGACCGTTTTGAACCCAGTTATCCCGGATTTTTAAATGCCAGTTACACTGCAGGTTTTGTTAGCCTCTTCGCTGATCCGGATGGAATTATCAGGCGGATTCCATTGTTATTGCGATTCAATCAGCATGCTTATCCGTCATTTCCTTTTCAAATATTTTTAAAATTTAAGAAAATTACCAGCATTGATTACCCGGAAAATCAAGGTTCGCTGCTGGTGAAAGATGAAAATCAGGGAATGATTTCCATCCCAATCGATTCTCATGGTCAGATGCTGATTCATTATGCCGGGGCTTTTAATTCATTCCGCTACATCTCCTTCTATGATGTTCTAAGTGGTAACGTGGATGCGAATTACTTTAAGGATAAAGTCATCCTGGTAGGGTCTTCTCTGGCCGGGTTTTATGATCTTCGCTCTATTCCCCTGCAGCCGGCTTTTCCGGGGGTGGAAATAAATGCCAATGTGATTTATCAGCTGCTGAATAATCAATTCATTTATCAGATGGGGACATTTTCTAAATTCCTGCTGGTAATTTTGATAGCGATAATTTCTGGGGCGATTCTCATTTTTCTTCGACCGCTGGGAAG
>MESS01000051.1:4893-9460 GCA_001771055.1 Caldithrix sp. RBG_13_44_9 | reverse complement strand
TGGTTGGGGTGTATGCTCTGGAAAATTTTTCCTTCTGGCTTCCGATGATCCCCTTGCTGCTTTCGGTGATCATCGCATTTTCGATTACTTATGTCTATCGTTATTTATTCGAGGAGAAAGATAAAAGACAGATCAGAAAAGTTTTCTCCCACTATGTCTCTCCATCGGTAGTAGAAATCCTGCTCAAAAATCCTGATATGGTGAAACTGGGAGGTGAGAAGAAGTTCTGCACCGTCCTGTTCTCCGATATAGTGGGTTTTACCAGTCTGGCTGAGACCATGGAGCCTACCAAACTGGTGCATTTATTGAATGATTATATGACCAGCATGACCAACGTTATTTTTCAGCATAAAGGAATGTTGGATAAATATGAAGGCGATGCCATTCTGGCAGTTTTTGGGGCGCCGGTGGAGATCCCGGAAAGTCCGGAACTGGCCTGTTATGCGGCCCTGGATATGCAGAAGCAGCTGCAATTGCTGGTTGAATACTGGAAGAAAATCGGCCGGCCGCCTCTGCAGATGCGGATCGGGATCAATTCCGGTGATATGATTGTCGGGAACATGGGTTCTGATACCCGCTTTGATTACACGGTGGTGGGTGACGCAGTGAACCTGGCTTCCCGACTGGAAGGAGCCAATGGAGTCTATCGTACCCGCATCATCATCGGTGAGCAAACTTTCGCTAAAGTACAGGAGAAATTCATTACCCGGCCGCTCGATCTGCTGCAGGTGAAAGGAAAAAAGACCCCGGTGAGGGTGTACGATTTAATTTCCCGCAAAGAGGATAAATTGCCCGATGGATATAAGGAAATGATCCTGGAGTATCAGCAGGGATTTAAAGAATATTTACAGCGCCGCTGGAATGAAGGCATTCAGCATTTTCAAAAAGCGTTACAATATGTGACGGATGATGGACCTTCCCAGCTTTACCTGGAAAGATGCCGGGAATTTTCGCAGCGTCCTCCCGGCGAGAACTGGGACGGAGCGTATGTGATGCACACTAAATAGGGCAATTGATAGTTGATAGTTTATAGTTTATAATTTACAGTTGGCAGTAAGAAATTTGTCCACGGATTACACGAATTGACACGAATTGTGATTAAAAATTATGATATGGAGGGCGTAACGCATAGGGCATAGAGAATAGGGCATGGAACAAAGAGAATATCACACCCTGCGTTATGATCCCATTTTCAACTATAAACTATTAAATGATTTTCCTTGAGAAGATGGGAACCGGATCATCGATGGCCATGGCTTCTTTGATCCAGAAGGGCTCACCGTATTTTACCCCCGCCATCCAGCCGAAATGTCTTGCCCGGAACTCAACGGATTCCATGAACCATTGGGAGGAGATGAACGTCTGTTCTCCCGGCCAATCCGGATTATAGAATTGTGATTTATAAGCCTGCAGGGCTTTAAACTTGGTTGGGAATTCCTGACTGATATCTACCACAAAACTTGGGGTAAATTCATACTTGGCCATGTAGTAAATGATCCGGAAAGGCCGATGAGCCGGGATCTTGGGCAGTATTTTTTTTACCCCGGCATAAAACCAGGATTCGGTGACCAGCTGGCTGGTATGAATATGATCAGGATGACGGTCGTCATGATAGGGGGCGAACAGCAGAATGGGACGCAGCTGGCGTATGAGCCGGATGATCTTTTCCCTGTTTCTGGAATTTAGTTCAATATTCCCGTCAGGCATTTTGAGATTGCTGCGGTAATCCACCTTCAAGATCCTGGAGGAGTTTTCAGCTTCTTTATATCGCTGTGCCACCGTCCCGCGACTGCCCATTTCCCCGGCAGTGAGATCGACAATGCCGGTATGGTATCCTAATTTCTTTAGTTTGAATAGCGTTCCCCCACATCCTAACTCCACGTCATCGGGATGGGGACCGAAAGCCAGGATATCAATTTTGGGAGATTTTGTCATTCAGAATGTGATCTCCTGTTTTATAAATTTTGCTGCATTGCAGAGCTGCAGAAAGGTTCTAGGAGTTGGAAATCAGTTGTTTTTTTAATTCAATATCATAGGCCGCTAACCGGATGTCTGCGGGCCGCAAGGCTACGATAAAGTGATTCTCCGGCACCTCATTCCATTCCAACCGATGGTTAATTTTCTCCGAGGCGATCACCAGGGAATCATCCAAACGGCTGTAGAATAAACTGCGGTTTCGGCGGAATCCGATGATGAATTCACCATTGGACAATACGAAATTTAATGCCAGCTGATTCCGGTTTTGCGGTTCGGTCAATTCAATCACTCCGTGGATCACACTGTAGACCAGATTCAGCATACAGTAAATATCACAATCGCTGGACTTCCTCAGCCAGTACATGAAATATTGAAAGAAGAATTCGCTGTCAGTGGTTCCCTTGATATCGCCGGCCAGGTGCTGAGCTAATTTGGTTCCCAGCTGTTTTTTATAATGGGGCAGATTCGGGATATTCCCATTGTGCATGAACATCCAGTTATCCCGCACAAAAGGATGGGTATTTTCAAAGCAGATATCACCTTGTGATTGACGGCGTACATGGGCAAATAACAGATCACTTTTTATCTTCCGGGCAACCGCTTGATATTCTTTATCTTCAAACGCCGGTTTCGGTCGCTTGATCAGTTTAATTTCCGGTCCATTACGATAAGCAAAACCCCAACCGTCCGGATTGGGTCGTTGCGACATATCCTTCCTGCTTTGCTGCAAGAGACAATTGTCAGCAGATAGAATCCAGTCCGACAAATTTACGGGCTTTTTACCCCAATAAACCACAAACCTGCACATGCAATACCATTGATTTTCTTTGTCTGAGCTATTATTATCGAAATTTTATATCTCATCTATAGTGATGCAAGCACAGAAAAAAATAAACTGCCTGACATTCTGGGAGGATTTTTAAGGCAGGTGGCAGTTTTCAAATGAGGATTGAAGAGATTTTGATTATACTTTTGATGCCCGTGCAGGGATAGAGAAATATGGTGATTTTGTACAGATCAGAATTTTTTAATTACTGCTGTTAGATAAAAAGGAAATGCCAACCCACTACACCTGGAACGGCAGCATACGGGAAAAATTTGACTTTTGAATCTTCTTCTTCCATCACTCATTTTGTTTCACCATTCTTTGGATAGAATTCTTTGATCAAATAGGGGACATGGTTCAGCAGATCTTTCCGGGGATAATTGATAACCAGGGAATAAAGACCCACGATAAAATAAACATGCATGTTCCAGGCATCGAAAGTGATCCAGTAGTAAATTACTCCCACCAAGATCAGCGCTATTGCCAGCAGCCAGCCCAGCCTCATTTTCTTTTCCATCAGGCGGGTAAATTGCCGGGCCAATTGAGACTCGCTTAAGCCGGTGTTTTGGGAAAATAGATCCTTTATCATTTTCTCATAATATCCCAGACGGAAATATTTCCTTTTTAACTGGAAAATGGAAATAGCTAATCCCAGCGCGATAATGAAACTGATCCAGTTCAATACTTGCAGGTATGTAGAAGGTTTGGCCGTGGTATGCATTTGCAGCCGGTAATAAAAAGTTGCTCCGTATGCCATCACCCCGACGAGAAACAAGTTTTGCCAGAGGAACCGGATTCGCAATAAAAATTTTTGAATAACCTGGGCAGACTCCTGTGCCTGCATGATTGCCCTCCTGATTTATGAAGATGGAAAATTTTCTGCTGCCACGGTTGGTGGTTGCTGTTCAGGCAGCGGTGGATTGCTGACAAAAAAGAGAATCCGTTCACTGATTTCGCCTACCAGCACCATCAGCATCACCGGATGAAGTGGAATGCTGGAAGATAACAGCAAGACCCACAATAAATAAGCCAGCGGCATGATAAGTCCAAAGATAAAGCGGATTCCAAACAGGACCAGGTGTGAGCCGAGAATGGTTTTTAAGGATGAGCGGGTGTCGAGATTAGCCCGGCTGAGAAAGCGGAAGCGGCTCCACAAAGTTAAAATTTCCAGAACCAGCACGATGAGAAGCCACCAACCAAGGGCGCGTTGCAGTTGTGGCTCCGGAAATACTCCGAGTCCCATGGAAAGGCCGATTGCAGCAGTTCCCTGGATAATACCGCCGCTGGTAGTAGGATGATTCCAGGCCGGATGGTTTGGTGATAGTTCATAGTCCCGCGAGAAAATCCAGAGGAAAACAAGAATCAGCAACACCAGAATTAAATCGAGTAAATGGACTGGTGCAGTAATGGTTTGCAGGAGAAGAGAAACGGTCAGCAGCCCCAGAAAACCACCGTAAAGGTATATTCCATAATTTTTGATGGTGATCCATCTGGAATAAACGATGGTGTTGAACACTTTCATTTTCCGGATAAAGATCAGCTGCAGCAGCAGCAAGAGACCACCGGAGAATAATATCACTCTCATATCCTGAACATATATGATATACCGACTGTTGAAAAGACTGTCCTCAAAAGTCAGATAGGTGACCAGGAAAAAAATCAGGAAAGTTCCAATAACTGTCATCTGTCCCAATAGATAAAATATTGGAAGCAGGTCCTGGTAAGGATGATATCTGTTCGGTTCTTTTGGCATTTTAATTTATG
>MESS01000051.1:4611-4803 GCA_001771055.1 Caldithrix sp. RBG_13_44_9 | reverse complement strand
GGCTAAATTATATAGAAAAATATTTATTTTTTCTCACCATATAACTTTAATAATCTTAGTGTCTTAGTGCCTTTGTGGTTAAGTTTTTGAGTCAAATATATTAGCAGGTGAGCTGGCTTTGCGATTCTGGCGAAGGTAATTGTTCCAATTAGATAATTCTTTCTTTAAATAGACACCGGTGTAGGAACCCCG
>MESS01000051.1:4452-4594 GCA_001771055.1 Caldithrix sp. RBG_13_44_9 | reverse complement strand
TCATCTAAAATATAAACGGTCTGGCCGGTGCTCACCCGGCTGAGTTCGGTGCTCAACTTGACCCGTTGAGCTTCCCCGCCACTCAGAGTGGTGGCCTGCTGACCCAAATGGATATATCCCAGACCGACATCCCGCAGGGTTT
>MESS01000051.1:4291-4377 GCA_001771055.1 Caldithrix sp. RBG_13_44_9 | reverse complement strand
CAATGGACTTGCCACGGTAATGGATTTCCAGGGTTTCCCGGTTATAGCGTTTTCCTTTACAGACTTCACAGGTTACATATACATCC
>MESS01000051.1:3792-4277 GCA_001771055.1 Caldithrix sp. RBG_13_44_9 | reverse complement strand
CTCGATTTTTTTCACCCCGTCTCCTTCACAGGCTTCGCAGCGTCCGCCTTTAACATTGAAGGAAAATCTTCCCGGTTGATACCCGCGGATTTTTGACTCCGGCAGCTGGGCGAACAGATCCCGGATCAGGGTAAATAAACCGGTATAAGTGGCCGGATTGGAGCGTGGGGTCCTCCCGATGGGAGACTGATCGATGTCGATCACTTTGTCCACCTGCTGCAGACCAATAACTTCCTCATAGGGCAGGGGGATCATTTTACTGTTGAAAAAATAGCGGGATAAAATTGGATAGAGGGTTTCATTAATCAGGGTGCTTTTTCCTGATCCGGAAACCCCGGTGATGCAGACAAATTTTCCCAGGGGAAATTTAACCTGAATGTCCTTTAAATTATTTCCCCGTGCTCCGCGAAGTTCCAGATATAATCCCTTACCCTGGCGCCGGGTTTCCGGAACCGGGATGTACCGCTGGTAACTCAAATATAGAC
>MESS01000051.1:3531-3727 GCA_001771055.1 Caldithrix sp. RBG_13_44_9 | reverse complement strand
TGTTTTCCCGCCCCGGGACCCAGATCGATCACATAATCGGCATGTTCGATGGTTTCCCGGTCGTGTTCCACCACCAGCACGGTATTTCCCAGATCGCGCAGCCGCAGCAAGGTATTGATCAGCCGGCCATTATCGCGCTGATGCAAGCCAATGGACGGTTCGTCCAGAATATAAAGCACTCCCACCAGCTGTGAGC
>MESS01000051.1:2854-3522 GCA_001771055.1 Caldithrix sp. RBG_13_44_9 | reverse complement strand
TAGCCAATCGGATGCGCTGGGCTTCTCCTCCGGATAATGATCCGGTCGCCCGGGAAAGTGTAAGGTATTCCAGACCCACATCTTTTAAAAATTCCAGACGGGCCTTAATTTCTTTCAAGATCTGCTGGGCAATAATCGTTTCCGTATTGGACAGCTTGAGTTCATGGAAGAATTGCAGTGCTTCTTTAATATTAAGGAAAGCGACTTCAGCGATGTTCAACTGGTTTACTTTTACTCCCAGAGTCTCTTTCTTCAGACGGGTGCCTTTACATACCGGACAGGGGATCTGATTCATGAATCCTTCGATCCATTCCCGGATACCCTGGGAAGAAGTTTCCCGGTAGCGGCGGTACAGATTGTTGATCACTCCTTCATACTTGGAAGTGAATTCATAATGGGAGTTCTCGCGGTTAAAAATAAACTTCACTTTATCAGTAGTGCCGAAAAGAATGAGATTTTGAAAAGTTTCCGGAAGTTCCTTCCAGGGAATGGATAAACTGAATTTATACTGTTTGGCCAGCGCGTCGATCATCTCAAAATACCAGCTGCTGCGCTTTTCTCCCACCGGAGCCAGTGCCCCCTCTTCGATGGATAATATTGAATTCGGGACTACCAACCGGGGATCGATCTCTAATTTGGTTCCCAGTCCGTCACACTCCGGGCAGGCT
>MESS01000051.1:2505-2835 GCA_001771055.1 Caldithrix sp. RBG_13_44_9 | reverse complement strand
AGAACATCCGCGGTTCAATTTCCTCGTAACTGATACCGCAGTCCATACAGGCGAACTGCTCGCTGAAGAGCTGCTCCGAAGCCTGCTCTACATCTTCGATCAGGACCAGTCCGCTGCCCATTTTCAGTGAGACTTCCACTGATTCGGAGAGTCGCTGCCGGATATCCGGGCGGATCTTCAGACGATCCACCACTACTTCAATATGATGCTTGATATTTTTCTTTAATTTGATATCCTGTTCCAGGTCGACCAGCTCCCCATCTACCCGGGCCCGGATAAAACCTTCTTTTTTAATTTCTTCCAGCAGGTCTTTATATTCACCTTTTCGTC
>MESS01000051.1:2181-2493 GCA_001771055.1 Caldithrix sp. RBG_13_44_9 | reverse complement strand
GGGCCAGGATCTGGACGCGAGTTCCTTCGGGGTATTCCAGCACTTTGTCCACAATTTGCTGGGGAGTTTGCTTTTGGATCGGTTTGCCACAGTTGTAACAGTGGGGATGCCCGACCCGGGCAAAGAGCAGCCGCAGGTAGTCGTAAATTTCGGTTACTGTGGCCACCGTGGAACGGGGATTTTTATGACTGGTTTTTTGCTCAATGGAGATGGCAGGAGAGAGTCCATCAATATAATCCACCTCCGGCTTTTCCATCAGGCCTAAAAACTGGCGGGCATAAGCGCTCAGGCTCTCCACATATCGTCGCTGAC
>MESS01000051.1:1789-2173 GCA_001771055.1 Caldithrix sp. RBG_13_44_9 | reverse complement strand
TAAATGGTATCGAAGGCCAGACTGGATTTTCCCGATCCGGATAAACCGGTGATGACTACAAATTTATCCCGCGGGATCTTAAGACTGATGTTCTTAAGATTGTGTTCCCGGGCTCCCCGGATGTTGATGTATTCTTTCTTACTCATCTTTATACTGTCTGGTCAAAATTAACTTCAAAAAAAGGTGCCCAAAGATACCCAAATTTTAAATTAAAGTAAAATTCTTTTAAGGAAATGGAAATAAGATGAAAGGCCAACTGCCTGTCCGGCTTTTGACGGGCCAACTGTTTTATCCTCTGCTCCTCCGCGTCTCTGCGCGAGAGTATATTTTTATTTTTCCCGCGGAGACGCAGAGATCGCTGAGAAATACTTTTTTAAACTATTT
>MESS01000051.1:1525-1725 GCA_001771055.1 Caldithrix sp. RBG_13_44_9 | reverse complement strand
AAAATTGCTATTTTATTCAACCCCTACAGGGTTGGGGATTGTATTGGGGGAAAATTTATCTACAAATATTGAACACCTCTGGTGTTCTGAGATCATTTTCCATTTAGAAAATAAACCTACCGGTTGACACCGACCTAAAGGTCGGTGACTACCAGTCCCGCTGTGTCTCCGCGTCTCTGCGCGAGAGCGTATTTTTATTT